>JAUMVH010000243.1 GCA_030530245.1 Ruminococcus sp. | reverse complement strand
ACTCTGTCCCAGACCCTGCAAAGGGACGCAGTCCCTTTGAACCCAGCTTCGCTGCCGCTCGCACGCTCGCTCAGTCTGTACAGACGGCATAGTCTGCTTTCGGCGGGCAGCAATGCGTAGGGGCGGATATCATCCGCCCGTCACATCGCCAAAATCTTTCAAAAGGAGACCAAACCATGAAAAAATACCTGTTTTCCGCACTTCTTCTCAGCCTCGTCATAACCGCCGTACCCGCCCTGCCCGTCTGTCTGCACGGACGAGCCGCCGCGGACAGCTCCCCCGCCGAGACGGCACCTGTCCCCGAAGCCGAAATATCGGACGATACGGCACTTTCCTCCGAGCCGTACAAGGTGCTCGACGTGTCCACGGGCAAGGTGCTCATCGTGCCTGTCCGCGAGTACGTGATAGGGGCGGTCTGTGCGGAAATGCCCGCCAATTTCGGCACGGAGGCGCTGAAAGCGCAGGCTGTCGCCGCTCACACCTACGCCGAGCGTCAGCGCACCCTTGCACGGAGCGAGCCCCGTGCGGAGCTCTGCGGCGCGGACTTCTCGAACGACACCTCGAAGTATCAGGGCTACTTCACGGACGAGAAGATTCGGCAGTATTTCGGCGAAAACTACGATGAATACTACCGCAGGATAAGCGCGGCGGCGGACGAGGTGCTCCCCTACGTGATAACCTACGGCGACGAGCCGATAATCGCGGCATTCCACTCGATGTCGTCGGGCATGACAGAGAGCGCCGAAAACGCGTGGGGAGCTCCCGTGGACTATCTCGTCCCCGTGGACAGCCTCTCGGACACGAAAGCGCCGAAATACGAGGCTGAGGTGCGCCTCGGACGGGAGGAGCTCCGCGATAAGCTCGAGGCTGCGTTCGAGGGGATACATCTCGGGGAGGATATGACGAAATGGCTCACGGTCGCAGAAATATCGGACTCGGGGACGGTGCTGACGGCTCGGGCGGGCGACCGCACCGTCACGGGCTCGGACATACGCGCGGCGCTGGGACTGCGCTCCGCCGACTTCACCGTCACATACGACGACGAGCAGGCAGTGATAACGACGCGCGGCTTCGGGCACGGCGTGGGCATGAGCCAGTACGGCGCGAACGCGATGGCTTCGGCGGGGAGCACATGGCGCGAGATACTCGCCCACTACTACCCGAACTGCAATATTGAGGAGATATCCGACTGACCGTATGGGACGGCGTCCTCGACGTCCGACAAAATGTAGGGACGCCCAGTGGGCGTCCGCTGTCTCTCAACGTTAGGCGATGTCGGGCGCTCGGAAAGCGCCCCTACATTTTGTGGAACAAGGAGCGCCTTCCACACCGCCCTTGCTATTTTCTGATTGTTATGCTATAATAAATCATAAAATTCAAGGAGGCGGACGCTATAAAAACGGTAGAGATGTTTTCGGACGGCGCGTGCAGCGGCAACCCGGGACCCGGGGGATACGGCGTGATACTGCGGTTTGCAGGCAGGGAGAAGGAGCTCGCTGGCGGCGAGTCCATGACCACGAACAACCGCATGGAGCTGCTCGGCGTGATAGAGGGGCTGGCGGCGCTGAAGGAGCCGTGCAGGGTCGTGCTGACGACCGACAGCAGATACGTCGTAGACAGCGTAACGAAGGGCTGGGTCTACGGCTGGAAGAAGAAGGGCTGGATAAAGTCCGACAAGAAGCCCGCGCTGAACGTCGACCTGTGGGAGCGGCTGCTGCCGCTGCTGGAGAAGCACGAGGTGGAGTTCAATTGGGTCAAGGGACACGCGGGGCACCCCGAGAACGAGCGCTGCGACCGCCTTGCAGTTGAACAGCGCGACATATACGCAAAATAAAAGAGCGGCTGCAATGCAGCCGCCATTTTTCTTATTCGTCCTTGCCTGTTATCTTGTCGATAATGCTGCCTATCTTGCCGCCGATACCGTCTGTTGCGACCTTAGCCTTTACGCCGTCAACGATCTTGTTGATCTGATCGTCGGGGAGGTCTACTCCGAGAACACCCTCAACAGCCTTTACAGGGTCGTTCTTGAACTTGTCGGCGAAGTCCTTATCGTTCTTTACCTTGTTTACGAGTTCTTCGATCTTTGCTTTGATATCCATAGCGGAATACCTTCTTTCTTAAAATATTGTACTTATATCATATCACACTTTGCACAAAAAATCAATAGCTATATCTGATTTTTCAAGAAATGCACACGATCTCCCGACTGATTGACAAGGGAGATCATCGGTGATATAATGAAAACAACGTTTTATGGGGAGGACTGACGATATGCGTAAGATCGCGAAATACCTTATCTTTACCTTTGCCGTATCGTGGCTGCTGATGGCAGTAGGGGTCCATGACTTTGAAAACGCAGGCGCGGGAGGAGCGATGACGTTCAGCTATGCGCTCTCGATGTGTATGTTCATGCCGACGATAGGAGCTCTGATCGCGGGAGCGAATTTTCGCGAGCTGGGCTGGAAGCCGAACTTCGGAAAGGGCGCAAGATACCTGCTTATCGCGTGGCTTGCTCCGACTGTTTCCGCGATTCTGGGAGCGGCGGTCTACTACATCGTCTTCCCCGACGACTTCGAGACCGCGGGCAACTTCCTCCGCGATATCGACCGCGATGTTTACATAGAGTGTCAGGAGAGCGGCGGCTCGTACGCGTGGTACGTGATAAAGGAGATATTCTTCTCATTTACCTCGTTCTACGTTCTTCCCGCAGTCGTAATGGGACTCGGCGAGGAGATAGGCTGGCGCGGATTCCTCTTCCCCGAGCTGAGGGAGCGCCTCGGCAGGACGAAGGGCGTCATTATCGGCGGAGTGATACACGCAGCGTGGCATTTCCCGCTTATGCTCCTTATGGGCTACGAGTACGGCAGAGGCTACATCGGAGAGCCCTTGCTCGGACTGTTCGCGTTCAGCATATTCTGCATAACTACGGGCACTATCTCGAACTGGCTCTACGAGGAGACTCACTGCATATGGCTGTGCGGACTTTTCCACGGAGCGATCAATTCGACGTTCAACCCGTGTATGCTTCGCGGAGCCGAGCACTTCGAGCGCTCGGTGTTCGGACCGATGGACGTCGGTCTGGTAGCGGGCATACCCTATATGATAGCCGCCTTTTTGATACTCTGCTTCCAGCACAAACGCGACGAAGCTGACTTTGCCGAGCTTGACGGCTGGAAGTCCTGACCACAATATCCTTATAGAAGCATTATGTGAACCTACTGGGGAAAACCTTTCTGAAGAAAGGTTATTCCCCAGACCTGAAGCATATTCTTAGGGAAGTATAT
>JAUMVH010000242.1 GCA_030530245.1 Ruminococcus sp. | reverse complement strand
GGAAAAGGGGTCTGGGGAAAGAACCTTTCTTCAGAAAGGTTTTTCCCCAGTGGGTTCCCGTAATACTGCCATTTGAGTGTGACAGCTAAGGTGCGGTCTTCTTTTGTATTTGCGATTATCGTCGGTCGTTATCGCCGCTCTTTTTCTTTAGCAGGAGCGCGCCGACCATCGCCGCCAGCGCCGCAAGAATGACGACGCAGAGCGCCTTTGCGGGGAAGGAGTCGCCCGTCAGGACATCTCCGACGAAGCTGACTATCGGATTCGCCTTTGTGGTAGTCGTCGCCGCTGTAGTAGCTGCGGCGGTGGTAGTCATAGTCGTAGTCGTGGAGACCGCGGAGATAGTCGTCACGGTGGCAGTCTCGGTCGTGCGCGGCTTCTTCCTGTCAGAGCCGTCCATCAGCTTGCCCTGAAACTGTATCTCCTCGGACTTGACGTCCCTGCCGTCGACAGCCGCCGCCATCGCGTACAGGAGTTCGTCGTCTTCACCGAGCTCTACGTACACCGTAATAGTGTACACCGTCGGCTCGTAGTCGATATCGGGCTCGTCGCCCTTTGGCGCGAAAACCTCGTATACGAACGTACCCGGCTCGTCGATGTCTATCTCGAACTGTCCCGTGCCGTTCTGGGCGATATCGAGCGTATCCGACAGCGGAGCGGGAGCAAACGGGTCGTCGGTGGTGATCTTTATCCTGTAGATGTGGTCATCGAGGTCTTCCACATCGAGGCAGATCACGGGTATAACGAGGTGCACCCGCTCGTATGCCTCCGCGGAGAGTGCGCACAGCGGCACAAAAAAGAGGGAGAGCAGGCATACTGCGAGGCAGCAGCAAAATCTGCGTGTCTTACTCATATGCTCACTCTCCTTATTGCTTATTTGATGATATAGCAGAAAACGATAGTCCTCTCGACCATATCTCCCGACGTGCACGTCGAGAGCGCGAGTATGGGCTTATCTTCGTCTCTGATGAAGACGGCGGCGTTATCGCGGATATACCCGAGGATATCCGTGCTCTGGAAGTCGAACACGTTCTTGTCCGAGGCGCTCGCCTGCATACTGGCGAAGACCTTGAGCGGGTAGACTGCATCGGCGTTTTTTCCGACGATGAGCGAGCCGTCCGTATGGTTTTCGAGGTACGGGCGGTCGAGAAAATCGTCGAGAGCCCCGAACATCTTGCCGTGCTCCATATGGTGACCGTAGACTACCGAGTAGCCGTCGGACATATCAGAGCTGTTCCTGCTGTCGAGGAAAATGCTGCCCGAGAGCGAATAGCTCCCGAACGGGTCGGTGTTAAGGTATTTTATATTGTCGCTGCCCTGCATGACAGGGTAGTCTATCTTCGTACCGTCGATGGTGAGCCATGCCACCATCTCGTCCGATATCGGAGCGTCCTCGGCGGTGAGGGAGTACGTCCTGCCGGGCTTGTATCGGGTAATGTCGGTCTCGAGGGTATGCGAGAAGATGTAGTAGTTGTCGTACATACACCACGCGACGACGGGCAATACGAGCACAAGCGCGATAAGGAGCACCCTCTCGTAGAGGACGTTCATACTTATCCAGAATCTGCGCAAGACTTAATCTTCTTCGGCTTTTCTGCGTCTGCCTCTGATGAGGAGCACAGCTATACCGAGGAGCGCGATGATGCCTATCACGGCAGGACCCGCAACAGATACGAGTATACCTGTCGGGATAAGACCGCTTCTCGTATTTGTGAAGCCTGTGTAGAGGTCTTCGGCGTCGAATGTGCCGCTGAGGTCGTCGTTAAGAGCGTCGAAGCCCTCATTGCCCTCCTTGTTGTTCCAGTCGAGCGAGCTGTCCGCTTTGGCTATCTTTTCGGTCTGAGTGTAGTCTTCCTTTTCCTCGGTGATGGTATAGGCGGTATTCTTGGCGATACCGACTATCTTGATGTACTGACCGTCGTGGAGGTAGAAATCGGTGCTTACGCTGCCCGATTCGCCGACGGTTATCGAGCGGGGATTCTCCTGCCCGATGTATTCGGACTTTGTAGCGGAGTTGTTCTCGACAGCTGCGGACGCATTCGCCAGTATGACGTCGTATTTGCCCGCGGGAGCGTTCGAGAGCGCTACCGTGAACTTGAAGTACTTGTCCTTCGAGCCCTGATTGCCCTTGACCTCCTTGCCGAAGGTGAGTGTGTAGGTGGGGTACTGGTTCTTGAAGCCGATAGTTTTGGTTGCACCTGTTACTTCGATGCCGTTCGGCGTTTTCGTTTCGGTGTAATTCTCGACTATGCGCGGGGTCCCCTCAGTTTCTTCCAGCTTGTTTGACGGACCCGCAGTAAGTTCGTTGACGTACATCGTGTAGCCGAGGATATTGAGCTTCTTGTGGAGAGTATACGCAGTGCCGTCGAGCGTATAATACGACGCGTCGCCGACGTAAACGTCGAGCGTTCTCTTGTCGGGGTCGTTCTTCACGCCGCGCTCAACGGAGCCCTCCTCCGTGAGTATGTAGCGGTATACGCCCGGCTCGGTAAAGCCGCAGCCCGAGAAATCGAGCTCGACCTCCTTCTCTGCACAGTATGTTGTAGGCGAGCCCTCGGTGAGTACCACATCGTCGATGACGCTCATGACAGCGCCCGCAGCCGTATCGCCGCTTCCGAGCGTTATCTCGTTCGCCTTGTAGGTGACGGATATGGAGTCTGACGCTTCGGCATTGGTATGGCTTGAAACGAACGCTCCGTTCTCGACTGTTGACTTGTTCCACACTATCTTGTCGGGGTCGGGACCCGCAAGAACAGCGAGAGTAGTATCCGTCGCGTCTGCGGGAGTGCCCGAGGCAGCCTTGAACGTGAAGGTGCAGTCGGGGATATTGGCTTCGTTCTGAATGTCCAGTATCTTCCTGAATTTGAGCGGCGAAGCAGTGGTGATGTCAGCGCTCAGCGGAGTACCGCTCGCGTCCGCGAAAGCAGTCTCCTTGCTGACGGTCGCCGTGATGAGGGAGTAGCTTTCCTCTGCAGCTCCCGCACTCATCGGCACGGCTGCCACCGCCGCGAGCATCGCAGCAGAAGCCACAGCCGCTATTTTACGTTTGATCCTCATTTGAATTTCCTCCTTTATATCATCAAAAGGTAATGCATTTAAATCCCGCGCCTGCGCATGACGAACACCACTTTTCCCTTGACATCATCGAGCGGTATGCCTCCGTATGTTCGGCTGTCGGTGATGTTTGAGCGGAAGTCGCTCAGCACAAAAACGCAGTTATCGGGTGTAGTATAGGGGAAGTCTATCTTCGCGCCGTCGGGCTTTGTGGGGTAGACGGCGTCCTCGTAA
>JAUMVH010000025.1 GCA_030530245.1 Ruminococcus sp. | reverse complement strand
GGAAGAAAGGGACGCCTTCATTTGCAATGCGTCCCCTCTCATAAAACAGTCCACTGGACTGTTTTATGATTCACTCCTTGCGAGGCGCCTCCGTTTTTGTGGGACTCTGTCCCACATCCTGCGGGGCTCTGCCCTCGACCCGCAAGCCTTTGAAAAGGCTTGAGCGAAACTTTTGGTTTCGCGCCAAAGAAATAAAAAACGGTAATTAATCGCCGCGCATTTAACTATTAAGAATCAACGACAACGGCGTAATGCCGTTGTTTTTTTAGGAAGTGATAGTATGTCAACGATAGCGGCGATCTCGACGCCGAATGCGGTCGGCGGACTGGCGGTGATACGCATTTCGGGCGAGAATGCGGTCGCGGTCGCGGAGAAAATTTTCCGTCCCCACGGCGGAAAAAAGGTCGCGGAAATGCGGGGCTACACCTGCGCGTACGGCATTGCCCACGACGACGGCGAGCGCATCGACGACTGCATTCTGACGGTGTTCCGCGCGCCCCACAGCTACACGGGCGAGGACGTCTGCGAGGTCTCGTGCCACGGCGGGCTCTACGTCTCGAAGCGCATACTTCGCGCGGCTCTGAAAAACGGCGCAGTCAGCGCGGAGGCGGGCGAATTCACGAAGCGCGCATTCCTCAACGGCAAGCTCGACCTCACGCAGGCGGAAGCCGTAATGGACGTAATATCGGCGCGCGGCGAGGCAGAACTCCGCATGGCAGAGCAGCTCCGCGAGGGCGCAACATTTAAGAAAGCGCGTGCGTGCTCGGACAGGCTGCTGCGGATACTCAGCGGTATCGCGGCGTGGACGGACTATCCCGACGAGGATATCCCCGAAATAGAGCCGACTGCGATACACGCGGAGCTGACTGAAATTCGCGCGGAGCTCGAGTCGCTCGTGCATAACTATGACAGCGGACGGATCCTCCGCGAGGGAGTCGCGACCGCTATCATTGGACGTCCAAACGTCGGAAAATCGACACTTTTCAACTGTCTCAGCGGCTGCGAGCGGAGCATAGTCACCGACATCGCAGGCACGACGCGTGACGTTGTCGAGGAGACGGTACGCCTCGGTGACATCGTCCTGCGCCTCTCCGACACGGCTGGGATTCACGACACCGAGGACTTGATCGAGGGGATCGGCATAGACATCGCAGAAAAAACGGCAGAAAATGCCGAGCTTGTGATAGCGGTTTTTGATGGAAACTGTCCTCTGTCGGCGGACGATCTATATTTAATCAATAAAATTAATAATAAGAAAGCTATAGCTGTAATCAATAAATCAGACCGGGAACAAGTCATTGAGACAGATGTCCTGAAGGATAGATTTGTACATATAGTATATATTTCGGCTAAGAATGGCGAAGGAATCGACGAGCTTGAGAACGCAGTAAAGGCACTTTTTGAGATAAACAGCGACAGTTTTTCGGTCGCCACAGCGTCTAACGAACGTCAGAAGCAGTGCATTGACAATGCGATACGTTCGCTTGATGAAGGTATTTCAATTATCGAGAGCAGCGAAATGTACGACGCCCTCAACGTAGTTCTCGACGATGCGGAGCAATCGCTGCTCGAGCTTACAGGCGAACGAATAACGGAAGCGGTAGTCGACGAGGTCTTCTCGCACTTCTGCGTCGGCAAATAATGTTCCACGTGGAACAATTAAGGAGTTCATATGTCATACAAAATGGGAGAATTTGACGTCGCAGTAATCGGCGCAGGCCATGCAGGAGTCGAAGCCGCGCTTGCCTCTGCACGCCTTGGCTGTAAGACTGTCATGTTCACGATATCGCTTGACCAAATAGCGAATATGCCCTGTAATCCGTCGATTGGTGGCACTGCAAAGGGACATCTTGTCCGCGAGATCGACGCACTCGGCGGAGAAATGGGCAAGGCAGCTGACGCTTGTTTTATACAAAGTCGTATGCTAAATCGCGGAAAAGGTCCCGCGGTTCACAGCCTCAGAGTGCAGGCGGACAGGGTAAAATACCATAATTACATGAAACAGGTCTGCGAAAAACAGGAGAATCTCTGTGTAAAGCAGGCCGAGATCACAGAAATTATCTGCTCAGACGGACGGATCACAGGCGTGAAAACCTCTCTTGGAGCCGAATATTCGGCGAAAGCAGTAATAATCGCGACAGGAACCTATCTAAAGGGAAAAATTCACATTGGAGAGGTTTCATATGAAAGTGGACCTGATTCCGCACTTCCAAGCAGAGGCTTGTCCGCGAGCCTTATTGAATATGGCATCGAGCTTCGACGCTTCAAGACAGGGACTCCCTGCCGTGTGCACAAGAGAAGCATCAATTTTGATGTGCTGGAACGACAGGACGGCGACGAAAAAATAGTTCCATTCTCATTTGATACACCAATTGACGGGCTCGATAACAAGGTGAGCTGTTACATAACTTATACTAATAGTAATACGCACAAGGTCATACTTTCAAACCTCGACAGGTCGCCTTTATACAGTGGCAGGATAGAGGGAGTTGGTCCTCGATACTGTCCGTCAATCGAGGACAAGGTAGTCCGTTTCTCAGATAAGCCGAGACATCAATTATTCGTTGAGCCAATGGGACTTTCAACCGAGGAATACTATTTGCAGGGAATGTCGTCGTCGCTGCCCGAGGACGTACAGCTGAAATTTCTGCGTACAATAAAAGGACTTGAAAACGTCGAAATAATGCGCCCCGCCTATGCGATAGAATACGACTGCTGCGACCCGCTGCAGCTCCTTCCGACCCTCGAATTCAAGCAGGTAAAGGGACTTTACGGCGCGGGACAATTCAATGGCAGTTCAGGTTATGAAGAGGCAGGAGCACAGGGACTTGTCGCAGGAATCAACGCGGCTTTGAAAATTCAAGACAAGGAGCCGCTGATTCTGAGCCGTGCAAGCTCCTATATCGGGACTCTCGTTGACGACCTTGTGACGAAAGGCTGCTCAGACCCTTATCGAATGATGACCTCGCGCAGCGAATACAGGCTGATTTTGCGTCAGGATAACGCGGATCAGCGCCTTATGCCGATTGGTCACGCTATCGGGCTGATCAGCGATGAGAGACTGAATAAGCTGAATGAAAAAATTTCGCAAACGGAAGCTGAAATAAAACGTGTGAAGACTGCGACGCTTGCACCGAGTGAAAAACTGAATAATTATTTATTAAGTATGGGTACAGCACCTTTAAAGAGCGGCTGTAAGATAGCTGACCTAATAAGACGTCCACAGCTAAATTATAACGATATTGCTCAGTTTGATTTGAACCGTCCTGTGCTATCTGATGAAGTGTGTGAACAAGTGGAGTTACAAATAAAGTATGCAGGCTACATTGAGAAGCAGCTTGAACAAATTGAGCAAATGAAAAAGCTCGAGGAGAAAATGCTTCCATTAAACACCGATTATACACAGATTTATGGACTACGACTTGAAGCCGCTGAAAAGCTGAATAAGGTTCAGCCACTTTCAATCGGACAGGCTTCGAGAATATCGGGTGTCTCACCAGCAGATGTTTCGATGTTGGTTGTATGGCTTTACAAAGAATCGAGGTGAGTGTATGCTTCCTGATTTTGAATTATGTTGCTCAGAGCTTCAAAAGTATGCTTTTGATGATTTTGATAAAACAAAATATCAAAAAATGAATATTTATGCAGATTTTCTTGTCGAATATAATGAGAAAGTCAATCTTACAGCGATTACTGAACCGCGCGAGATTTTAGTGAAACACTTCATTGACAGCGTCGCTCCGTTCAGGTATATCGAATTGCCTGAAAATTCATCTATTATTGATGTTGGGACGGGTGCCGGGTTCCCTTCTGTGCCAATGAAAATCTTTCGTCCGGACCTGAAACTCACGCTTTTGGACAGTCTTGATAAGCGAATTACATTTTTGAAACTGCTTTGCGAGAAGCTTGAAATCGAAGCTGATTTTATTCACGGTCGTGCTGAGGACACCTCAAAGATGTCGGAATATCGCGAAAATTTTGACTTTGCTTGTGCACGAGCAGTTGCTAATCTTTCGGTACTTTCCGAGTACTGCCTCCCATTCGTAAAGGTTGGAGGGAGCTTTATCTCGCTGAAGGGACCGAGCGAGGATATCAGCTCCGCAGAAAGAGCGATTACGCTACTTGGCGGAGAGATTGGAGACGTCACCGATTACGAAATTGACGGAGAGGGAAGGCGTCTTATAGAAGTAAAAAAGATATCGCAAACTCCACCAAAATACCCGCGAAACAGCGCTCAGATAAAGAAAAATCCTCTCTGAAAAATGAATATTTATTCACTTTTTCCGCTAAAATGTCGAATTTTAGCGGAAATTTTATATAGATTTTATTTCCCGACGGTGATACGATAGAAATATAAAAAAACGGAGGGATTAAAATGCCAGTATTTTTAAATATTTCTAAGGAAAAACAGATAAACAAGGTCGTTGAGATCGACATTGAGAAGGTTTGCCCTAACCCAAATCAGCCGCGCACAGATTTTGCGGACGAAGAGCTTTCTGCGTTGTCGGAGTCAATAGCACAGAATGGCATATTACAGCCACTTTCGGTCCGCAGAGCAGGGGATAAGTACGAGCTCATTGCAGGGGAGAGAAGGCTTCGGGCGGCTAAGTTATGCGGTTTGGAGTCGGTTCCGTGCATAATCCATGACATCAGTGACCGAAATTCCGCTATTCTTGCGCTCGTAGAAAATATACAGCGGCAGGACCTATCATTTTTTGACGAAGCAGCGGCTATCGAAAAGCTCATCAGCTACTACGGAATGACGCAGGAGGAGGCTGCGAGCAAGCTTGGAAAAGCGCAAAGTACCATTGCAAACAAGCTCAGACTGCTGCGTCTGACGCCCGACGAGCGGACCCTTATCACCAAGTTTAATCTCACGGAGCGCCATTCTCGGGCACTTTTAAAGCTTGCGAGTCCTGAGGAGCGCATTGTTGTGCTCGAAAAAGTTATCAACAACAAGCTTAACGTTGAGAAGACTGAAAAGCTTGTAGAGGACTACATAGGCAAGGTTCGCGAGAAGCAGAGCTACAAGAAGAGGTCAAAGGTGTTTCAGAATGTGAAGATCTTTGTGAATACTATCAACAAGGCGGTGGAGACCATGCAGGCGGCGGGAATCCTCGCAGATTCGCGGAAAATCCAGAGTGAGGACTACATCGAATACCGCGTTCGTATACCGCTTCAGAAGAAGTAAATGTTCCACGTGGAACAATCAACAATTCAAAATTCGAGTGAAAATGTTCCACGTGAAACATTTTTTGCACATATTTTGTGCAAGATTTGTTCCACGTGGAACATTTTTTGCAAAAATAAGCTTGCAGCTATTTACATCTGTCCCCAAAAGTGTTATAATAGTATTACACTACCATTGGAGGGTGATATTATGGGTAGGATAATCGCGGTCGCGAACCAAAAAGGCGGCGTCGGAAAGTCCACGACCGTCATAAATCTTGCGGCTTATCTCGGTATGCGCGGCAAAAAAGTGCTCTGCATCGACATCGACCCGCAGGGAAACTCCACGACGGGCTTCGGTATTAAGAAAAAAAGCGTCGAGTTCTCGACCTACGATGTGCTCATCGGAAAGGCGAGGATCCAGGACGCTGTGCTCGCAACGGAGTTCGAGAACCTGTGCGTTATCCCTGCTACGGAGAGCCTCGCGGGTGCGGAGGTCGAGCTCCTCAATATGGAAAATCGCATGAATCGGCTGAAAATGCAGGTCCTCACGATAAAGGACGTGTTCGATTACATCTTCATCGACTGCCCGCCTGCACTCGGTACGCTGACCATAAATGCGCTCGTTGCGGCGGATTCCGTGATGATACCTATGCTTGCGGAGTTCTTCGCGCTCGAGGGTCTGTCGCAGCTGATGAATACCATTAAAATCGTTAAAACTAATTACAATCCGTCGCTCGATATCGAGGGCATCCTCTTCACGATGTTCGACGGCAGGCTCAACGTCGCGAATGACGTTGTTGCCGAGGTCGAGAAGTACTTCCCGAATAAGGTCTTCGAGACCAAGATACCGCGAAATGTGCGTATTTCCGAGGCTCCCAGCCACGGCAAGCCCATCGTCTACTACGACAAGGGCTCGAAGGGCGCGGATTCGTATACGCTGCTCGGTCTTGAGCTCCTCGGCGAGCCGCTCGAGCTCCCGAAAAAGAAGAGAAGAGGAATCTTCAGCTTCTCGAAAAGCTCCAAGAAAAAGGGCAGGAAGAAGTGATTCTTTGAGCCTTTAGCCATTACAGGCTTGGCTCACAATAGCAATACTGAAAGGAATGAAAAAATGGCAAAAGGTGGTTTAGGCGTGGGTCTTGACGCGCTTTTCAACGATAATTCCAGCGATGTGCAGGTGAAAAAGACCCTGCGCCTCTCCGAGATCGAACCCAACCGCGACCAGCCGCGTAAAACGTTCAGCGACGAGGCTATCACCGCTCTTGCGGACTCTATCCGCGAGCACGGCATTTTGCAGCCTATCCTCGTGCGTCCGCTCGGCTCGGGCGGTTATCAGATAGTCGCGGGCGAGCGCAGATGGCGCGCCGCACGTATGCTCGGGCTCGACGAGGTCCCCGTTACTATCCGCGAGCTCTCCGACGCGGAGGCTATGCAGATAGCTATTATCGAGAACCTCCAGCGCGAGAACCTCAACCCCGTGGAAGAGGCGAGCGGCTACAGTGAGCTCATCGAAAAGTACGGTATGACGCAGGACAGCGTCGCAAAAATGGTCGGGCGGTCGCGCTCGGCGGTCGCTAACTCGGTGAGACTGCTCGCGCTTCCGAAGCGTGTGCTGAAAATGCTCGAGGACGGGCAGCTCTCCGCAGGTCACGCGAAGGCTCTGCTCGGCTTCAACGACGAGGAAATGCTCATCGCGGTCGCGAATCGCGCTGCCGACGGCGGTATGACCGTGCGGCAGGTCGAGAACCTTGCACAGAAGTCCGTACAGCCCGCTGCTAAAGAGGACAAGCCTAAGAAGATATCAGATGATGAGAGATACTGCAAGGAGATGCAGATATCATTACAGCTGGCGCTCGGTCGTAAGGTCGAGGTCAAGCACGGCAAGAAAAAGGGTACTATCACCCTTGAATATTACGGAGTGGATGACCTCAGGCATATTTCTGACCTGCTGACGCCAACTTATCCAGTAAATAGTGAAGGAGAATTCATAAAATGATCGACATTAAACTAATAAGAACTAATCCCGAGCTCGTCAAGGAGAACATCAAGAAGAAGTTTCAGGACGAGAAGCTCGAGCTCGTTGACAAGGTCGCAGAGCTCGACAAGCAGTACAGAGAGACTAAGGTGGAGTGCGACAGCCTCCGCAACCAGCGCAAGGTGAAGAGCAAGGAGATAGGCGGTCTCATGGCTAAGGGTCAGAAGGACGAGGCTGAAAAGGTGAAGGCTGAGGTCTCCGAGCTCGGTAAGAAGCTCGAGGAGATGGAGGCGCTCGAGGTTAAGCTCGAGGGCGATATCCGTCAGATAATGCTCGTTATCCCCAATATCATCGACGACTCCGTGCCGATAGGCAAGGACGACAGCGAGAACGTTGAGGTCGAGAAGTTCGGCGAGCCCGCTGTTCCCGAGTTCGAGATCCCCTACCACGTCGACATTATGGAAAAAGTCAACGGTATCGACCTCGACAGCGCCCGCAAAACAAGCGGCAACGGCTTCTACTACCTCTGCGGCGATATCGCGCAGCTCCAGTCGTGCATTCTCTCCTACGCGCGCGACTTCATGATAGACAAGGGCTTCACCTACTACATTCCGCCGTTCATGATAAGAAGCGACGTCGTTACGGGCGTTATGAGCTTCGCTGAGATGGAGGGTATGATGTACAAGATAGAAGGGGAGGACCTCTACCTCATCGGTACGTCCGAGCACTCGATGATAGGCAAGTTCATCGACACTATTCTCCCCGAGGACGAGCTCCCCAAGACACTCACCAGCTATTCGCCCTGCTTCCGCAAGGAGGTCGGTGCGCACGGCATCGAGGAGCGCGGCGTTTACCGAATCCACCAGTTCGAGAAGCAGGAAATGATCGTCGTATGTAAGCCCGAGGAGAGCATGGACTGGTTCCATAAGCTCTACAGCTACACCGTCGAGTTCTTCCGCACGCTCGATATCCCCGTTCGTACGCTCGAGTGCTGCTCGGGTGACCTCGCTGACCTCAAGGTCAAGAGCCTCGACGTTGAGGCTTGGTCGCCGAGACAGAAGAAGTACTTCGAGGTCGGCAGCTGCTCGAACCTCGGCGACGCGCAGGCTCGCAGACTCGGTATCAGAGTCAAGGGCAGCGACGGCAACAAGTACTTCGCTCACACGCTCAATAATACCGTTGTTGCTCCGCCGAGAATGCTCATCGCCTTCCTCGAGAACAACCTCAACGAGGACGGCTCTATCCGCATACCAAAGGCGCTTCAGCCCTATATGCGCAAGGAGCTCATCAAGGTCCCCGAGAAGAAGTAATGATAATAAAAAGAAACGGCTGCAAGGGTTCGGAGCTTGCAGCCGTTTCTTCATGTTAGGAAAGGTTGGGTGTCATGTTATTTGTTCAGCATTTCGGAATCTGCCTGCTTTGCCGCTGTGCAGAGGCAGAATGAGAATAATGATATCGTCCCGCCTATCAGGGCGCCTATCGCCATCTCTATCATTGTGCTCACCTCGTCTTTCATCTGTAATTCTTTCACGTTCATCTCTCTTTTCCTATATTATGGAGCACAATTCTTAAAATAGTCTTAAATTTTACTACAAAATTCAATTTTTATTTGGAATATTACAGATTGTTGAATCTTACGGTCGGCGATCCGTGAACTCGTCTCCCCATTTTGCCGCTACACACAGGCACATTGTGAAGACTCCCACCGTGCCGCCAAAAAGACTGCCGAGTATGAATCCGAGCATCTTTATCACCTCGGGTTTATTATGCCCGAAATCTGCGGGTCTAAACGGGGGAGTGTGGATTGTGTTTGTTGGCGGAGTCCCGCCAATATCCCGACAGATTAACGGAAACCACTGTAGGGGCGCATTCCGTGCGCCCGCCAATCTCTGACCGAATTTGCAGTAACCGAATGTAGGGGACGCCGCCTCGGCGTCCCGCAACGTAGCCGTAAATTTGTTGATTACGGCAAGCAACGCCAAAGAGGAACACCTTCGGGACAAGGAGGGAGGGGAAAAGAAAACTGGCACAAAAATCGACATTCCCCTCCCTCCTTTTCCCTACGGTTTTCCTCTCTGGACTCTCTTTTCCCTCTCCCTTATCCTCCCTCCCTTTGTCGATTTTTGACTCTTCTTCGCCGTCCTTCGACGGCTGGCGAGGTGCCCCCGCGGGCGGTTCGCGCGGTCGCTCGTAAACTCGCTTACTTTGTTCAAATCACTGGTCTGTTTCCGCGATTGTAACAGATGCGGGTACAGAGCTGCCGTTCGCGCAATGTGAGCGAGCAAAGCGAGCGGCGACGCGATTTCGGGTTCCAAGGGCAGAGCCCTTGGAAATTGACATCAACTTTATTATATGGTATAATACAATTGTTAACCAGCTGACAGGAGGTCATACTCAATGAAATTTGCAAAATTTACTATAGCCCTCGTGTGCGCGGCTCTCTGTGCGGGCGTTGTTTCCTGCAACGGCGGCAGCAGCTCGACAAGCAGAAAGGCTACCTATGTGACCGTGCAGGGCGAAACGTCCGAGGCTAAGAATCCCGATTACGTCCCCGTTACCGTCGACGGGCTCGATGTGCTCTACTCGGGCTGGATAAAAATGCCGACGGGTAAGGAGTACATAATCATCCTCAATTCGCCAAGTGAGAAGTTCGTCAACGGCTACACCTACCCCGACTTCCCCGCCGAGGTCTACAAGGAGGAGGGCGAGTGGCTGCTCGTCAAGACTAACGATATCATCGGCTATATCCCCAAGAGCAACTTCACCGACACGGCTCCCGCTTCCGAGGGACACATCGGAAAATAAACGAAAGAGGTACCACCTATGAACAACATAACCAACGACATTTTCTACATCGGAGTAAACGACCATGAAATCGACCTTTTTGAGGGGCAGTACGACGTTCCGAACGGTATGGCGTATAACTCATACCTCATCTGCGACGAGAAGATCGCTGTGCTCGATACCGTCGATAAGAACTTCACCGAGCCGTGGCTCGGCAACCTCAAAGAGGCTCTCGGCGGCAGACAGCCCGACTACCTCATCGTTCAGCACGTCGAGCCTGACCACTCCGCGAATATCGGCAGCTTCCTTGCTGAGTTCCCGAATGCGACCGTTGTCGGCAATGCCAAGACCTTCGCGTTCATCTCCGCGTTCTATCCCGACATCGCGCTCGCAAACAAGCTCGAGGTCAAGGACGGCGATAAGCTCTCGCTCGGCAGGCATGAGCTCAGCTTCGTTTTCGCGCCCATGGTGCACTGGCCCGAGGTCATGATGACCTATGACAGCACCGATAAGGTCTTCTTCTCCGCGGACGCCTTCGGCAAGTTCGGCGCTCTCGATGTCGAGGAGGACTGGGCCTGCGAGGCGAGACGCTACTACTTCGGCATCGTCGGCAAGTACGGCGTGCAGGTGCAGGGGCTGCTCAAAAAGGCGGCTGCGCTCGATATAAAGACTATCTGCCCGCTGCACGGTCCCGTCCTCAGCGAGAATTTGCAGTATCACCTCGACCTCTACAATACGTGGTCGAGCTACGGAGTCGAGAGCGAGGGCGTGTTCATCGCTTATACCTCCGTTTACGGCAACACCAAGAAGGCGGCGGAGCTTTTGCGCGATAAGCTCCTCGAAAAGGGCTGCCCCAAGGTCGCTGTCGCCGACCTGGCGCGCGAGGATATGGCTGAATCCGTCGAGGACGGCTTCCGCTACGGCAAGCTCGTGCTCGCGACCACTACCTACAACGGCGAGGTTTTCCCGTTCATGAACCAGTACATCGACTGGCTGATCGAGAGAAATTATCAGAACCGCACTATCGGTATCATCGAGAACGGCACGTGGGCTCCTACGGCGGCGAGAGTCATCAGGGCGAAGTTCGAGAAGTCCAAGAATATCACGTGGCTCGACACGACCGTGACTGTCAAGGCTGCGGTCAGTGCCGACAATCTCGCTCAGCTCGACGCGATGGCTGACGAGCTCATGAAGTGAGCGGATCCGGAGGTGCGATATGCTGATAAGACGATTTGACACCGCCGACGCTGCCGCGACCTCCGCAATGATAACGGAGACGCTCCGTATCAGCAACGTCAGGGACTACACTCCCGAGCTGATGGAGGAATGCGCGAGAAGTCTCTCGCCCGAGAAGCTGATTGAGCGCGCGGGCTGGCTGCACTTTTACGTCGTCGAGGACGGCGGGTGCATTATCGGCTGCGGCGGTATCGGTCCCTACTGGGGCAGGGAGGACGAGAGCAGTCTCTTCACCATCTTTGTCAAGCCGACCGAGCAGGGCAGGGGTATCGGGCGGAGCATTATCGAGACGCTCGAGCAGGACGAGTTCTTTCTCCGTGCAAAGCGAGTGGAGATACCGTCATCGAAAACGGCGGTAGGTTTCTACAAGCGGTTCGGCTACGACCACAAGCCCGGCTTCGAGGAACCCGATGACGAGGGTATCTACAGGCTCGAAAAGTTCAGATGATTTTAATGGGGCGCACATCGGTGCGGCGGGGAGCCCCGCGGGCGTTTCGCGGGGACACTCGTAAACTCGTTCACATTTTACGAATGGCAAGGTTGCTTTCGCGGTTTTTACAATCGCGGAGATAAGCTTGCCTTTTTTTCTTTCGCGCAATATATGCTGCGGTATGTTCGCGGGCGCACACTGTGCGCCCCCTACAATAGGTGCGGGACGTCGAGGCGGCGTCCCCTACAGTTTTGGCGGCGGTCGTTTTGATATGGCACGGGACGCCCAAAGGGCGCCCCTACAGTGGGTGAAGGCGGTCGAATGGGCGGGGAGAGTGTTGAAAGTGTCGATAGTTTTACACCTCCCCCGAGCCATTTCAACAGCCCGTACCTGCCGATTTTTCGGGCAGGGGAGTGGGGGAGGAGGTGCACTCTCAACCGCTTTCAACCGTCGGGGAGGGGTGGCACTTGCACGGTTTAGCGCGCGAAAGTCGGCGGAGTGTTTCACGTGAAACAATGACGTTGACATATCCCGTAAGAAGTATTATAATTAATGTGTCCTCAATAATGATAGATAGAAGTCAACACCTCAGGAAAGGATTCACCTATGAAAGACAAAAGAGACAAGAAGGGGAAAAGCAGACTCGTGCTCCCGAGAGATTACTGCGTCGTCGACATCGAGACCACGGGGCTCACTCCCTCCGACAGCGAAATAATCGAGATAGCCGCCGTCAGATACAGGGACCTCGAAAGAGTCGGCGCGTTCACAACCTTTGTCAAGCCCGACAAGCCTATCTCCGATTTCATCGTAGGGCTCACAGGTATCTCAAACGAGATGGTCGCCGACGCTCCGAAAATTTCCGAGGCAATTATCGGCTTCCGCGATTTCGTCGGCGACGATATCATCATGGGCTACAACGTCAACTTCGATATAAACTTCCTCTACGACGCGCTGCTCGACTGCTGCGGGGAAGCGCTCGGCAATGACTTCGTCGACGTGCTGAGGTTCGCGCGGAAGGCTCTGCCGAACCTCGAGAGAAGGTCGCAGACAAGAGTCGCCGACCACCTGCGGATAAACTCCAAGGGCGCTCACCGCGCGGAGAAGGACTGCGAGATCTGCAACGCCATCTATCAGAAGCTGATGAAAAATGTGCGTATCACCGAGTGGCTCGGCGAGCAGGAGAGCGGCGATGAGTAAGGGCATGACCCCCTCACTTGTTGCTCGCCGTAATGGAAAGATTTGCGGCTGCGTTGCGGGACGCCGAGGGTGACTCCCCACAGTGTGGGGAGATGTCATCGAAGATGACAGAGGGGACGGGCTTGTTAAGCCTGCCTTTGGACTCCGCCAAGGGACACAGTCCCTTGGAACCCAGCTTCGCGCCATAGTACAATGCTGCGGTGGTCTTTCTCCGCGATTGTTAGCGATTGAAATTGACATCGCCGCCGTAGTGTGATATAATACCATTGAGAGCCGTGGGCTCTCTTTATTTTGCCGAAAGGATATGAGTTTTTTGGATACTATCGACATTCTCCGAGACCTCGCTATCATCGTCGTCTGCGCTAAGGCGTTCGGGCTCCTCGCCCGCAAGCTGAAGGCTCCTATGGTCGTCGGGGAGATTATCGCGGGGCTCGTTATCGGTCCCTCGCTCCTCAAGATCGTCGAGCCTACCGACTTCATCAGCGTCATGGCGGAGATAGGCGTCGTCCTCATCATGTTCTCCGCAGGTCTCGAGACCAATTTGCAGGAGCTCAAAAAATCAGGTCTCGCCGCCTTCATCATCGCCTGCGTGGGCGTGCTCGTGCCGCTCGTGGGCGGTACCCTCCTGTATATGGGTATGTACGGCTTCGCGCCGCTCGGCACCGATGAGTTCTTCAAGGCGGTCTTCATCGGCTGTATCATGACCGCGACCTCCGTCGGTATCACCGTCGAGGTCCTCAAGGAGATGGGCTACCTCAACAGCCGTGTCGGGCAAACTATCCTCAGCGCCGCCATTATCGACGACATCATCGGTATCATCGTTCTCACCTTCGTGCTCGGCTTCAAGGACCCCGACAGCAATACCCTCCTCGTCACGGGTAAGGTCCTGCTGTTCCTCGTGCTCTCGGCGATACTCGGCTTCATCTTCTATAAGCTGTTCAAGTGGTACGACGAGAAACACTCCCACACGCGCCGTATCCCCATAATCGCTATCGGCCTCTGCCTCGTTATGGCGTTCGTCGCCGAGAAATACTTCGGTATCGCCGACATCACGGGCGCCTACATCGCGGGCATTATCCTCTGCAACACCCGCGACGCACAGTACATCGACCGCAAGGTCAGCATTAACGGGTATATGTTCTTCGCGCCGATGTTCTTCGTCGGTATCGGTCTCAAGACCGACCTCAAGAGCGTCGACACGAGCATGATACTCTTCGCGGTCGGGTTCGTCATCGTCGCGCTGCTGAGCAAGATAATCGGCTGCGGTCTCGTCTCGAAGTGCTTCGGCTACAAGTGGGCGGACTGCCTGAAAATCGGCGTCGGTATGATGACCCGCGGAGAGGTCGCCCTCATCATCACGAACAAGGGGCTCGGGCTCGGTATCATCGACTCGTCCTACTTCACCGCCGTCATCATGCTCATCATCGTCTCGAGTATCATCACGCCCGTGCTGCTGAAGCTGCTTTTCAACAAGTTCCCCGAGCCTGTGGAAAAGGTCGGGGTGCGGGAATAAACAGACAGCGGGGTGCCGTTCCTACAGGGGAATGTGTAGGGGCGAGTTCCGCTCGCCCGTCACATTATGATGGACCGCGGACGCACGGAATGCGCCCCTACGGATTGCAGGGCTGCAAAAACAGAAATGGGACGCCGAGAGTGGCGTCCCATTTTTGCTGTTTCATATGTTTTGTGCGGCTATACTTGCCTCCAATGCCAAATTGGTATAGACTGCAATGAGCGGCGCTATTTCAGTATCTCCGTAAGGTCGTATCTGTGGCGGCTCAGCACCTTCTCGAATCGGTCGCGCGGGAGCGGCTTGTCAAATATGAAGCCCTGCGCGTGCTTGCAGTGGTTCGCGCGCAGTATCTCTATCTGCTTCGTCGTCTCTACGCCCTCCGTTATGCACTCGAGCCCTATATCCAGCGCCATCGCTACAACGTGACGGTACATCAGGCTCGTTACGCTCGACTCGTCCTCGTCGTCCTCGGGGAGGAAGCAGCGGTCTATCTTCAGCACGTTCCACGGTATCTCGCGAATGAGGTTCAGCGACGAGTAGCCGACTCCGAAATCGTCCACCGAGGTGTATATCCCCTCGTCCTGCAAGCCGCTGACTATCCGCTTCAATACGCGAAATTCGACGTCAGTCGTCGTCTCCGTCAGCTCTATCTCGATGTACTGGTGCGGCACGCGGTGGCGGTCGATGATGTCGATGATGTGCCTCAGCAGGTCGATGTCCACGAGGTTCTTGCGCGAGAGGTTCACTGAGGTGCGCACGGGCTCGATACACGCGTCGAGCCAGCGGCGTATATCAGAGCAGACGACGTCGAGTATGTAGAAATCAAGGCGGCAGATGTCGTTGCTCTGCTCGAGGACGGGTATGAACTCCGCGGGCGATATGAGCTTTTCGTCGTGGAACCAGCGGCAGAGCGCCTCCGCGCCGATTATCTCGCCCGTGTCGACGTCGACCTTCGGCTGGTAGTAGACCTTGAACTCCTTCTTTGCGAGGGCGGGCTCGAAGAGCTGCTGGATACGCATTTCCGAGTCGCGCTTTACGCCCATGCTCTCGGAGTAGTAGGAGATGGTCTCGCTGTCGCTCTGTTTGGCGGCTTGGTAGGCGCGCAGCACCTTGTCCATTATCTCGCTCGATGCCTCAAACGAGAAGTCCTCGGGTACCTTGAAGATCCCCGCGCGCGCGTAGACCATTATCCGCTTCTCGTTCTCCTTGTCGTAATATATCGGCACCCCGCGCAGTATCGTCAGCACGTGCTCGAGGAGCTCGCTGCGCATGAGCGCGAGGAAGTTGTCGCCGCCCATTCGGCTGACGATGCCGTCAGAATCGGCTATCGCCGCAATGAGCTTGTAGAAGTTCTTGAGGACGATATCGCCGTTTTTACGCCCGATGTCCTGATTTATTATCGTGAAGTGGCGGAGATTTATCATCATCGCCGTGTAGTTTCCGCAGAGCCTGCCCTGTCCGTAGAGGAGGTCGACCTGACGCAGAAAGGCGCGGCGGTTCTTGAAGCCGCTGTCGTCGTAGAAGCCGAGCGTCTCTATCGCGGAGGCGAGACGGTTGCGCCCGACGAAGCTCAGCAGCGAGCGTACTACGATGTCGAGCCGCTGAAGGTCATATTCCGAGAGCGGCTCCTCGTCCTCGGGGCGGTAGATGGTGCCCTTGATGACAGCCTGCGCCTTCGTGATGTAGCGGCGCTCGATTATGGCGGGTCCGCCCTTGCCGTTGTCGAAGTCGACGAGCTTTTCGCCCTCGCCGAGCTTCTCCTTCGTCTCGTTGACGTAGAACTCCGTCACGCCCTTCGATATGCGGAAGAGCTCCGACAGCTTAATGAGGACTTTCACGAGTCTTTCGCGCTCGAAGTTGTCCATATCGGTCATGCAGTCTATCATTTCCGTGAACAGTTCGTAGAATTTTTCGTTCGGTACAAGGTCCATATAAGTGCCTCCCCTCAATTAATGAAATATTTTGTCATTCTAATTGTAGCACATTTCAACAAAAAAATCAATGGTTTGTCACAAATTTATGGGTATTAAACTATGTCTAATATGTAAATTTTTTGAGAAGTTGTTGTGTTTTTACAGTTTTTGTGCTATAATTGGTTAGGAATATTGGACACTATTATTAGCTTGGGGCAGGTGATAGTATGAGAGACCAGTTCTCGGTGATCTTCGTGTTCCTGATAATAGCGCTCGCAAGCTGCTCCGCAGCTGCAAAGCAGTCGAAGAAGACAATCGGCTCGACGGTCTCGCTCTTCATGGCTTCCATCACGCCGCCTATTATCGGAAACCTCATAATTATTCGTTCGGGGACAGTAGTTCCCGCGACGATAGGCTACTATATTTACTTCCTCGGCATGGACTTCATGATTTGGTCGCTGCTGAAATTTGCCGTGGAATACTGCGGCTATAAGTGGAGCACGAACGCAGGCAGGGTCATTATGGAGATTTTGCTCGCCGTCGATATCTTGCAGTACGGCTTCGACCCGTTTTTGCATCAGGCGTTCACCACGGAGCCCGTTCCCGTTGACGGGTTCAACTACTACAGGCTCGTGCCGCGGCTCGGTCAGGCGTACCACCGCGCGGTCGTGTACGGCGTTCTCGCCGTGGTAATAATCATGCTCGTTATCAAGACCGTGCGCTCGTCAAGGATATACTCGGAGCGATATTCCGTCATTCTCGGCACGCTTATCCTCGCGGCGGTGTGGCAGACCTTCTACATCTTCTCGCGTACGCCAGTCGACCGCTCGATGATAGGCTTCGGCATATTCGGTCTGCTCATTTTCTACTTCTCGCTGTACTACCGACCTATGCGGCTCCTCGACCGTATGCTCGCGAATATTGCCTCGGAAATGCCCGAAGCCCTGTTCTTATTCGACTCGGGCGGAAAGTGCATATGGGGCAATGAACCCGCCAAGGAGCTCACGGGAATCGACGAGAATACCTTCGATAAGATGGATACTATCCTCGGCGGGAAGTTCGGCGACTGCCTCGGCAAGCCCGATAACTGGTTCTCGGGATTTGTGCTCGGTGAGGACGATGAAGCCCAGTATTTCGTCATCGAGAACCACCACGTCAACGACGATAAGGGCAGGTTCGCAGGCTCGTTCCTCACCGTTCGCGACAATACGGGCGAGCAGCGCAAGCTCAGGCGCGAGATGTATAACGCCACCCACGACAGGCTCACGGGGCTGCATACGAGGGAGTACCTCTATCAGCGGATAAGCGAGCTCGTGCAGAATTCGCCCGATGTGAGGCGGTATATCGTCGTGCTCAACATTCGTAACTTCAAGGTCGTGAACGATATATTCACTAACGAGTTCGGCGACAAGGTGCTCATCTACCTCGCCGAGCGCATTCGCGCGACTCTCTCCGATAACAGCCTGTACGGCAGGATAGCGGGCGATATCTTCGCAGCCTGCGTCCCCGTCGATGAGTTCGACATGGACGAGATGGAGCGCAGATTCTCCGATTATACCGTCGGCGACGGAAGCGTCGAGTACAATATCCTCGTGCACCTCGGCGTGTACGAGATAACCGAGCAGAATATCGACGTCAGCGTGATGATAGACCGCGCAAGCCTCGCGCTCTCAACCATCAAGGACGACTACCACAAGCACGTCGCCGTCTATGACGAGGCGCTGAGACGCAATATGCTGTGGGGTCAGCACATCTCAAACCAGCTCACGGACGCGCTCACCGACGGGCAGATACGCCCGTATTTGCAGGCTATCGTCGACAAGAGCGGCAGGATAGTCGGCGCAGAGGCGCTCGCAAGATGGATACACCCCAGCGAGGGCTTCCTCTCGCCCGGTCTGTTCATTCCCGTGTTCGAGAAAAACGGCATGATAGTCGAGGTCGACAGGTTCATGTGGAAGAGCGCGTGCGAGATACTCTCGCGCTGGCAGAAGGAGGGCGTTGACCTCTTCATCTCCGTCAATATCTCGCCCAAGGACTTCTACTTCATGGACGTCGCCGCCGAGATACGGGGGCTCGTCAAGGAGTACGGCGTCGACCCGTCACGGCTCAGGGTCGAAATCACCGAGACAGTCATGATGACCGACATCGAGAGCAAAATGAAGATCCTCGATGAGCTCCGCGAGGCGGGCTTCATCGTCGAGATGGACGACTTCGGAAGCGGCTATTCGTCGCTGAATATGCTCAAGGATATGCCCGTCGACGTGCTCAAGATAGATATGAAGTTCCTCAGCAGGACCGAGGATACTGTCAGGGCGCAGACCATCGTCCGCAACATCATCAACCTCTCCGACGACCTCGGCATTTCCGCGCTCACGGAGGGCGTCGAGACCGAGAGCCAGTACAAGGTGCTCTCGGGTATGGGCTGCCGTATGTTCCAAGGGTATTACTTCTCGAAGCCGATACCCGTCGGCGATTTCGAGGAGCTCACTCGCTCGGGTATCACTCCCGCTTAAAAGCTCTGTCCCTCGCGGACAGAGCTTTTTAATTCGGAATTATCGGGGCAGCCGGTTTGGCGGGGCATTGGGCGGGCGCACGGAATGCGCCCCTACAATGGGCAGCCGTGGGCGAATCGGTAAGGTGCGGGCTGTTTGTCGGAGTATTGCGGGCGCGCCCTTGACAATCAGATAGCGGTGTGTTATAATGTGTATGCAGTCTGAAACTGAGGGAAGTGCGGTGAGATTCCGCCACAGCAGTCACTACCGTATACGGCGCAGAGCCGAAGTCGGGTCGCTCGTCAGAACTGCCGATATTCGCGTTTTTGGACAGTGAAAAACGGAACGTCATCTTGCTGTGTTCGTTTTCCGCTTTCCACTTACAGGAAAGCATTTTTTATCAAAAGGAGAGGTCATCATGAAAAAATTCATCGCTGCGGCTGCTGCCGCATTCATCACCTGCTCGGCTATGAGCATTACCGCCTTCGCTGAGGAAGCGTCCGCTGACGTATTCGTCACCGTCGCCGACGGTGAGGGCAAGCTCGCTGTCGCTCAGGAGGCTGTTACTGTCACCGACATCGACAAGGACGGCAAGCTCACCATCAACGACGCGCTCGTTATCACTCACGATAAGTTCTACGAGGGCGGCTCTGAGGCAGGCTACGCTTCGTCTGAGGGTCAGTACGGTCTCGGACTCGACAAGCTCTGGGGCACAGAGAACGGCGGAAGCTACGGCTACTACGTCAACAACGCTGCGGCTATGGGTCTCGCGGACGAGGTCAAGAGCGGCGACTATATCAACGCTTTCGTTTACCCCGACCCCAGCGCGTGGGCTACTACGTACTACGGCTGGTTCGACAAGAACACCGCCGAGGCTGACGAGGGCGGCGAGATAGAGGTAACACTCATGCGCGCAAGCTTCGACGAGAACTATCAGATGGTACCAGTTGCTGTCGAGGGCGCAGCTATCACCGTCAACGGCTCCGCGACCGAGGTCAAGACCGACGCCGAGGGCAAGGCTAAGATAAAGCTCGACAACGCAGGCAAGAACATCATAAGCGCGGCTTCTCCCGAGGGTATGACTCTCATATCGCCTGTTCTCGTCGCTGACGTGAAGGCTGCCGAGACCACTACCACGACTGAGGCTGCCACAACTACGACCACTA
>JAUMVH010000241.1 GCA_030530245.1 Ruminococcus sp. | reverse complement strand
ACAACAACTGCGGAGACGACAACTGCCGTGTCAACAACTGAAACGGCAGCAACTACAGCCGCTGCTTCCTCAACTTCCGCAGCAAAGAGGGTGGAGCTCGATTACACTCCCGAGGGAGCAGACCTCTCCGTTTTCCATTACAACGAGGACGGTGCCGTCGTATTCGATGTCCCCATTGAAGGGCAGTCCGACGCAACGCTTATGGCGGCTGCACAGGCATTGTTCCAGTCCGCACACGAAGTCAACTCGCCGTTCGCAATGGGCAGCTTCCCTTACACTATCGACACGAATAAGTCGGTGACCAAAACGGATTATCTCGGAAATGAAAATGAATACTTCCTTATCACGGATGAGGACATAAACTCACTGGATGATATCATCGCTGACTATCAGAAGGTATTCAGCCCCAAATACAGCTATAACATGATAATAGACACCTTCTTCACGGAAGAGGGCGGCAGGGTATACTGTATCTGTGGCGGACGCGGCAGCGATATCGAATACGTGGGCTCGGAAATAATCAGCTATGACGGCACTGACGGCGACGAGCTGATGTTTACCGTCCGCAATCACTATGACGGAACACAGTGGGGCTATGATAGCTTCGACGCAGACCACGATTTCACGGCAGTTGTTGACTCGGACGGCATATGGCGTGCAGGAAAGTTTATACAACCCGATTAACATAGAACTTAACATGAAAGGACGACCACTATGAAAAAATATATCCTTACCGTTATCGCGGCCGCTATGCTCTGCGGACTTTGCTCGTGCGGGGACAAGGTGACGACCGAGAGCGCAGGCGAGAAGACCACCGAGGCCTCCACCGAAGCCGCTATCACCACAGAAGCACCTGCCGAGACCGAGACCTCTGCGGATACGGAGGCTGTGACCTCTGCTGCTGCCGTTACGACCGCAGTTCAGCCCGCTTCGGCTCCCGAGGGCGCTGACCTCGGCGTCTTCCACAATAACGGAAGCGGCGCTATCGTGTTCGACGCTCCCGCGGGCGACCAGTCCGAGGCTACACTCATCGCCGCCGCGCAGGCGCTTTACGAGTCCGCACACCGAACGAGCCTCGCCTACTCTATCGGCTGCCCGTATACATACGACACCGATACCTATATTGAGGGCAGCTACGGCTGGCAGTACTATCTCGTCACCGAGAGCGGCGTTAACTCCGTTGCCGATGTAAAGGCTGACTACCACAAGGTGTTCAGCGAAAAATACCCCGACGACATCGACTTGACCTACATAGACGGCGACGGCAGAGTGTACTGCCTCTGCGGTCAGCGCGGAACGAACATCTCCTATGTCAGGTCCGAGGTGATCAGCCTCGACGGCAAGTCCGACGACGAGCTCTTCTTCACCGTCCGCGACTACTACGACGGCTCGGAGTGGGGCGAGGGCGAGTCCACCGAGGACCGCACATTCTCCGCAGTCATCGACCCCGACGGCACCTGGCGCGCGGGCGCGTTCACGCTGCCGAACTGATATCCCCTGCAGCTGCGATACTCATACGGAAACTTATTGAGGGAGGCTCCCTTTTCAAAAAGGAGCCTCCCTCAAACAGCATTCTGCAATGATGGCAGCTTATATTATTTCCCCCGTCAGCACCTCTGACTCGTCTGCGGGAGGTGCGGGCTCGGTCGGAGCCACCTCAGGCGCGGGAGATGACTCAACATCGGGCTCGAACGGCGCCTCCTGCACGGGCTCGAGGTCGACTGCCTCCTCCGCGGGAGTTTCCTCAACAGGCGCGGACACGACTATCTCGTCCACGGGCGGGAGGTCGAAGCTCATATCTATGCTCATATTGTCCTCGTAGTCGTTTTTGCGCGTCGGACGGCTGCTGAGCGGCGGGAGCACCTTCGGCTGCGGCGCCTCCTCGGCTACGGGAGCGTATACGCCCTCGTTCGTCGGCGGCTGAACGTACGCGGGAACTATCGCTGCGGCTGCCTGTACGGGAGCGGCGGGCTGCTCGGTGAAATTGTACGTCTGCACAGCTACGCGCCTGCCGCAGTTGTTGCAGAATTGGGCGTTCGGTCTGAGCCACGTTCCGCAGCGCTCGCACCTTCCCGCATAGCCCGCGGCTTCGGGAACTCCCACGGGAAGCCCGCAGTTCGTGCAGAACCGTGCGTTCTTATTCAGCACCGCTCCGCAGTGCTCGCATTTCTTCATCGTTGCGCTGTCAAATACTGCGTCGGAAACGCGCGCCCCGCAGTTGTTGCAGAAGCTGGCGGTGTCCATCAGCAGGGAATTGCAGTTGCGGCATATCTTGGACATAACTGTACCTCCATTCAAACTGATACTACAATTATACTACATATCCCGCGCATTTTCAAGTGTATCGCCTTCCCTCTTGACATTTTAAGCGGGAGTGGATATAATGTAGGTAAAAGGAGGTGTCGTTATGCAGTATTTCGGATTCGTCGGCACACCGAACATGGGCGACCTTAACGCGGAAAATATGCAGGATATGGCGAAAAAGGGCGTGGCTATGGGCGTAATCGGCAACATTATGAACGCTCGGGAGCAGACCGATCCCGTCACTCTCGGCGGACAGCTCGGGACAGTGCCTCCCGCTCCCACGGGCTGGGTATGCACGTGCGGGTGCAGCTGCACGGGCGGCAGCTTCTGTCCCGAATGCGGTACAAAGCGTCCCGACGCGGCTTGGGACTGCACCTGCGGAAGCAGAGGACTCACGACAAAATTCTGCACGAACTGCGGCAAAAAGCGCCCCTGACGTGCTAACACAGACACGAAAACTCCCCCTTTCCGACGCTCTCGGGAAGGGGGATCGCTATATGCTCATATAAAAAATGAATGTTAAATCCATGTAAAATCGTTCCGTTTCCTATTGACTGCACGTCCCGTTTCTGTATAATATAAGTTAGAGAAATATAAAGGGAATTGTAAAAACTACAGAAATGAGGTAAATTCTGTATGAGCGGAACTGATTTTTCCATCTTCAACATCTTCACAATGCTCGGAGGACTTGCCTTCTTCCTCTACGGAATGAACGTAATGTCCACAGGTCTTGAGAAGCTCACGGGCGGAAAGCTCGAGATAGCGCTCAAGAAAATGACATCGAACAAATTCATGGCTATCATACTCGGTATGGTGGTCACGATAGCGATACAGTCCTCGTCCGCGATGACTGTTATGCTCGTCGGCTTCGTCAACTCGGGGCTCATGGCTCTCGAGGAGACCATCGCCGTGTGCTTCGGCTCGAACATCGGTACGACCTTCACCGCGTGGATACTCTGCCTCAGCGACATCAAGGGCAGCGAGAGCGGCGGCGTGCTGCAATTCGTGACCGAGCTGCTCAAGCCCGAGGCTTTC
>JAUMVH010000024.1 GCA_030530245.1 Ruminococcus sp. | reverse complement strand
CGCGAGATAATAATTGAGGACGGTGGACGATTTGCTTCTGCTTGGGATTGACACATCAGGAAAAACGGCTTCCGCCGCTCTGTTCGACTCGGACAGCGAGGTCTTCCTCGCGGAGTCCACGCTGTACACGCAGAAAACGCACTCGCAGGTGATAATGCCGATGGTGAAGGACATTCTCGCTCAGACGGGCAGAACGGTCTCCGACATCGGAGCTGTCGCCGTGGCGGACGGTCCGGGGAGCTACACGGGTCTGCGTATCGGCGTGGCGGCGGTCAAGGCAATGGGATTCGCGCTCGGCTGCAAGTGCTGCGGAGTCTCCACGCTCGAGGGGCTCGCGTACAACAATGCCGCGTTCAAGGGCACGATATGCTCGATAATGAAGGCGAGGGGAGACCTCGTGTATACCTGCTCGTACAGGAGCGACGGCTACGCGCTCGAGCCGCTCTGCGAGGAGCAGATAATCAGTACGGACGAGCTCGCACAGTTCCTCGCGTTCAATGGGGCGGAGGCTCTGCTGTGCGGAGACGGTGCGGCGGACTTCTTCACGAATTACCGCTCACCCATGCTCGTAATAGCGCCGCCTATAGGTCGGCTGCAAAATGCCTGCGGGGTTTGCCTCGCGGCGTTATCAAAGGAGCTTGTCACTGCCGACGAGCTGGAGGTCTCGTACCTGCAAAAGGTCAAGGCTGAGAAGGACTTGCAGGATAAGCTCACAAAACAGGAGGGATAATCATGATAGCAATCGGATGCGACCACGCAGGCGTGGAGCTGAAAAAAGAGGTCATCAGGTATCTGACGGAAAAGGGCTTCGAGCTCAAGGATATGGGCACTGACGGAGAGCCCTGCGACTACCCGAATATGGCGAAGACCGTGTGCGGTCTCGTGACCTCGGGCGAATGCGAAAAGGGCATACTCATCTGCGGCACTGGCATCGGTATGTCCATCGCTGCAAACAAGATAAAAGGCATAAGAGCGGCGGTCTGCTCGGACAGCTTCTCTGCGAAGTTCACCCGCCTGCACAATGACAGCAATATCATGTGCATGGGCGCGAGAGTCCTCGGGAGCGGTCTTGCCTGCGAGCTTGCGGAGATATTCGTCACCACGGGCTTCGAGGGCGGACGTCACCAGCGCCGTATCGACCTTATAACCGACATCGAAAACGAAAATTAAGGAGGCTTTACAATGGCTTTACATATCATCGACCACCCGCTCGTTCAGCACAAAATTTCACTGCTGAGAGACAAAAACACCGGTACAAAGGAGTTCCGTGAGCTCGTATCCGAGATAGCGATGTTCATCTGCTACGAGGCTACGCGTGACCTGCCGCTCAAGGAGATAGAGCTCGAAACGCCTATCGCTGTCGCCAAAACCAAGGTCATCTCGGGCAAGAAGCTCGCGATAGTGCCTATCCTCCGCGCAGGACTCGGCATGGTGGACGGAGTGACGTCGCTCGTTCCCGCCGCTAAGATAGGACACATCGGCATTTTCCGCGACCCCGATTCCAAAGACGCGGTGAAGTACTACTCGAAGATGCCCGAGGACATCAATGAGCGCGAGGTCATCATCGTCGACCCCATGCTCGCGACGGGCAATTCCGCGACTGCTGCTATCTCCGAGATAAAGAAGCTCGGCGTGAACAACATCAAGTTCATGTGCATTATCGCTTCTCCCGAGGGCGTAGAGGCTGTACAGAAGGCTCACCCCGACGTTGAGGTCTACACGGGCGTTATCGACGAGGGGCTCAACGAGGACAAGTACATCGTTCCCGGTGTGGGCGACGCAGGCGACCGAATCTTCGGCACAAAGTAAGCAAAAGGCTGACCGCTTTGGTCAGCCTTATTTTTTTATTCCTGCGGGAACTTCAATCCCCATTCGCGGCGGAGTCCGTCCATCAGTTCCATTATCTCCAGCGTCGACGAGTGCGGTATCAGCGGGCTTTCGCGGAGTCCCTGCGTGAGACAGCGGTGGACTTCCTCTATCTCGTACTCGTAGCCGTTCACACGGGCGGGGGAGCCGTACTGCTCGACGAGTCGGCGGTCGCGGTCGTAGAGGGCGACGGTGTCCGAGCAGAAGAAGCAGTCGCCGAAAACGATACTTCCGTCGTTGCCTGATATGACGGCGTTGTTGCGAAGCGACATCTCAAAGCCGCAGTCTATCGAGGCGAACGTGCCGCTTGCGTAACGGAGAATGAGCGACTCGGAGAGGTCGATGCCGTTTTCGATGTGGGCAGCGCTGTCAATAGAATCGGGCGCGCCGAGCAGGTCGTGGACGAGCGTCAGCGGGTAGACGGTCACGTCAAGCAGCGCTCCGCCGCCGCAGTCTGCACGGAACAGGCGGTCGTCAGGGTCGTAGGGGACGAAATTGCTGAAATCAGCCTTGATACAGCGGATATCGCCTATCCGTCCCGCGGCGACCCACTCCTTCATCTTTAAATAGGTGGGGCGGCACTTCATCCACATCGCCTCGCAGAAGAACAGTCCGCACTCGTCGGCGAGAGCGAGTATGTCGCGGAGCTGCGAAGCATTGAGCGTTACCGACTTCTCGCAGAAAACATTTCTGCCCTTTTCGAGTGCAGACATACAGATGTCGTAGTGCGCTGCCATGGGAGTAGCGACGTATACGACGTCGACGCTGCTGTCGGAGAGGAGCTCGTCATAGCTCCCGTAGATGTGCTCAAAGCCGAATTCTTCGGCAAAAGCGACGGCTTTGTCGGCACTTCGCGAGCCGACCGCGTAAAGCTCGGCTTCGGGGACGGCTGCAAGCGCCGCAGCGAATGCGCGGGCGATACGTCCCGCACCGATAATGCCCCATTTTGTCTTTTTCATGTCTGCACCTCGCTTATTTGTTCGTTGTAATTATGATATCGCATCTTGGAATTTTTGTCAATAGGAATAGATTTGCAATACAAATACTGTCAAAATGCACAATACAAGCCTCTGCGATTTGTCTGCACATACAAATTTTTCTGACAATTTCAAAAGTTGTATTTACAAAATGACGTATTTGTGATATCATTAAGAAAAATAACCGAGATGTTTTCGGGCGGAGGAGGATTTAATGGAAGATTATAAATATTTGAATATCGTTGAGTGGGCGAAGGACTACATCGCTTCAAACGGTTTGAAGCCGAAAGACCGCTTTCTCACCGAAAAAGAGCTCTGTGAGATACACGGCGTCAGCAGACAGACTGTCAGACAGGCGCTGATGTGCCTCGAGAACGAGAACGTGATCAGCCGCGTAAGAGGAAGCGGCGCGTTCGTTTCGGCGGGCTCGGCTCAGCCCGAGCAGCCCGCACAGGTAAGAAATATCGGCGTTATTTCTACATATTTCACCGATTATATCTTCCCGCAGATCGTTACGGGCATAGAGAGCGTACTCAACGACTCGGGCTACTCGATGCAGCTCGCTATAACCCATAATAAGGTATCCGAGGAACAGCAGGCTCTTCAGAGCATGATTTCGAGCGGCGTACAGGGCCTCATTATCGAGCCGTCGAAGAGCGCGCTCCCGAATCCAAATATGGAGCTTTACGACGAGCTCCGCAAGAGGAATATCCCCGTGGTTTTCTTCAATGCGAAGTACCCGTGGTCGAGCTACCCGTGTGTTTCCATCGACGACGAAGCGGCAGGCAGACTCGCCGCCGACTACGCTTTCGGCTGCGGACACAGAAGGATAGCAGGCATATTTGCCCTCGACGACATTCAGGGACACAAGAGATACAGCGGCTTTACCAAGAGCTGTATAGCTCACGGTCTGCGTAACGCGGAGGAGAACGTCCTTTGGTTCGCGACCTCCGACAAGAACTCGGTATTCACATCGGGCGAGAACAATCTGCTCGTTCAGCTGAGTGAGGTGACAGCGGTGGTCTGCTACAACGACAATATCGCTGTGAAGCTGCTGCAGTTCTGCAAGGAGCACGATATAAGCGTTCCCGACGAGATATCCATTTTAGGTATCGACGACTCCAAATACGCGTCGATATGCGATGTCCCGCTCACAACGATAGCTCACCCGAAGCGCAGGCTCGGAGAGGCGGTCGCTGAAAAGCTTATCGACCTCATCTGCTCGCCTTCGGCTGACAACAATGACATCATATTCACTCCCGAGCTCAAGATACGCGATTCTGTAAAGAAGCTCTGAGAGTACTCTTTACGAAACGCACTCTAAGGGAAAACGGTACGGCTCAGCGGCAATATCGCGGGGGTAATTGATATGGATAAGAAAAGTGATATGATGCAGGACGTCAAACGCATTGACATAAGAAAGGTCGAGGACCTTTTACAGAGCGGAAAGCTCGAGGACTGCACCGAAAAGCTCGACTCCATACTTGAAGAGGTCGATTTCTCGCGGATAGAATCGCTCGTAATGAGGCTGTATGTGTGCATGGACATCTACGTCGCCGCGCACACCTTCGCCGAGAAGATAGGCGTCAGCAACGAGAGCTTCTGTGAGCACTTCGGCATTGCCGACGACATCGGCTCAAAGCTGATGACGACCGAAGAAACTGTTGCGTTCCTGCGGAAAATCGTGTACGACTGCATAATGTGGCGTATAGGCTCCGCGAGGGAGAGCGGAAAGAGCATTGTCGCAAAGGCGCGCGACTACATCGACATGAACTATATGAACGATGAGCTCTCGCTGCTCGTGGTCGCGGAGGCGGTCGGTCTCAGTCCGTCGTACCTCAGCACTCAGTTCAAGAAAAAGTACGGGCAGAACCTCTCGGAGTATATCGCGGCGGCACGCATAGCTCGCGCAAGAGAGCTGCTCTGCTGCACGTCGAAGATGATATACGAGGTCGCGTACGATGTAGGGTTCAGAGACTATCGGTATTTCAGTCAGATATTTAAAAAGTATACGGGGCAGACTCCGAGGCAGTTCCAGACGAACGCTAATATCTGTCCGTGATACGTACAAAAAAGCACAATCTAAAAATAATCAACATTTTGTGCATTATTTTTGGTATCAACGTATGTACAAATTGTTTATAATGTAAATACAAGTTAACGATTTGAACGTTAATAAACAAATACCAAATCGGATGGAGGAATGTTATTATGAAAATGAAAAAAGTCTTTGCAATGGCAACAAGTATGCTTCTCTGCGGCGCTGTATTCGCAGGCTGCGGCTCTGAGGGCGGTTCTTCGGGCTCAGGCGGTTCGTCAAAGTCTCTCATCAAGGTCGGCATCATCAACAACGACCCTAACGAGTCGGGCTACCGTACAGCTAACGTAAACGACCTCAAGGCTACATTCACTAAGGAAAACGGCTACGACGCTTCATTCTCCTACAGCCTCAAGAATGAGGAGCAGATAAACGCTGCTCAGAAGTACATCCAGGACGAGGTAGATTACCTCCTCATTTCCGCTGCTGATACGGCAGGCTGGGATTCTGTTCTCAAGGACGCTAAGGACGCGGGCGTAAGCGTTATCCTCTTCGACCGTACCATCGACGCTGACGAGAGCCTCTACGAAGCTTCCATCGTTTCCGATATGGATAAGGAAGGCGAGCAGGCTGTTGAGTGGCTCAAGAGCCAGAACCTCACCTCTTACGATATCATTCACCTCCAGGGTGTAATGGGCTCCGCCGCTCAGAAGGGACGCTCGGGCGCTCTCACTAAGACAGCCGGCGAGCTGGGCTGGAACATCGTTGTTGAGCAGACAGCCGAGTGGAACGCTGAGAAGGCTCAGCAGATAGTTCAGTCCGCTATCGACGCAAACCAGAAGTTCAACGTTATCTACGCTGAGAACGATGATATGGCTAAGGGCGCTGTTGCTGCTCTTGATAAGGCTAACATCTCTCACGGCGTCGGCAAGGACGTTGTTGTTATGGGCTTTGACTGCAACAAGTGGGCACTTGAAGAGCTCAAGGCAGGCAACTGGAACTACGACGGACAGTGCAACCCCTTCCAGTCTTCTTACATCGTTGATATCATCGACAAGCTCGAAAAGGGCGAGACCCTCGACGAGAAGGTCGTTATCATGAACGAGAAGGGCTTCGACGCTTCTACTATCACTGACGAGGACGTTGAAAACTACGGCATCTGATCTACAGGATACTGAATAAAAAAATAAGTGCGGTGACACGTTCGTATATGCCTTTTGTCACCGCACTAATTTTAAAAGCATTTTCGTGTAATATAGCGAAATTGCGCTTAGGAGGATAGGCAATGCAGAAAAAATCATTGCTGGAAATGCGAGGCATCTATAAGTCGTTTCCAGGCGTAAAAGCACTGAAAAATGTTGATTTTACGCTCCGCGAGGGAGAGATACACGCGCTTATGGGCGAAAACGGCGCGGGTAAATCCACTCTCATAAAAGTACTGACGGGAGTTTATCAGAAGGACGAGGGAGAGGTCTACCTCAAGGGTCATATCCCTGTTCAGATCCATTCTCCGCAGGAAGCTCAGAATTACGGGATCAGTACGGTTTATCAGGAAATATCACTCTGCCCCAACCTCTCGGTGGCGGAGAATATCTTCATCGGCCGCGGCAAGGGAGCTTTTGTGAGCTGGCACGATATGAACCGCAAGGCTGATGAGGTGCTCAAATCCCTCGATATAAACGTTAAGGCTACTCAGCAGCTCGCAAGCTGTTCCATAGCGGTCCAGCAGATGGTCGCTATCGCGCGCGCCGTTGAGATGGAGTGTAACGTTCTTATCCTTGACGAGCCTACCTCTTCCCTCGACGAATCCGAGGTAGCAAAGCTCTTCAAGCTCATGCGTGACCTCAAGGAGCGCGGAGTAGGTATCATCTTCGTTACCCACTTCCTCGACCAGGTATACGAGGTCTGCGATAAGATAACAGTTCTCCGTGACGGCAAGCTCGTGGGTGAATACGAGATCGAGAATCTGCCGCGTGTTCAGCTCGTATCAAAGATGCTCGGCAAGGAGCTCGACGATATGGCTGACATCAAGAACGACGCTCCCACCTTCGACGAGAAGAAGAGTCAGATAGTTTACGAGGCTGAGGACCTTTGCAGCTCTGAGGGCATCAAGCCCTTCAACTTCCATATCCGCAAGGGCGAGGTCAACGGCTTCACGGGACTCCTCGGCTCGGGCCGAAGCGAGTGCGTACGCGCTATCTTCGGCGCGGACAAGGTAACGAGCGGCAGGGTCAAGGTCGACGGCAAGCCTGTTAAGATCGACAAGCCCATCGACGCCATGAAGCAGGGTATCGCGTACCTCGCAGAGGACAGAAAGCGCGACGGTATCGTCGGCGACCTCTCAGTCCGTGAGAACATCATACTCGCACTTCAGGTCAAGAAGGGCTTCTTCAAGCCGTTCTCGAAGGCTGAGGCGACCAAGTTCGCTGACGAGTACATAAAGCTGCTCGATATCAAGACCGCTTCGGTCGATACACCTATAAAATCTCTTTCGGGCGGAAACCAGCAGAAGGTCATCCTCGGACGCTGGCTCCTCACGCACCCGAAATACCTCATTCTCGATGAGCCTACCCGCGGTATCGATGTCGGTACCAAAGTGGACATTCAGAAGCTCGTGCTCAAGCTTGCTTCCGAGGGAATGAGCATAACCTTTATCTCGTCCGAGACCGACGAGATGCTGCGTACCTGCTCGAGACTGCTCGTTATGCGCGACCGCAAGCTGGTCGGCGAGCTCAAGGGCGACGAGCTTACGCAGAATACTATCATGAATACTATTGCAGGAGGTGAGCAGATATGAGTCAGAACACCAAAAACAGTACGGTCGCTTCGATCTTTACAGCTATGTTCAGAAAGCAGATATTTATTCCGATAGCTGCTCTGCTCATTCTTGCGATATTCAACCTCATCGTTGATCCGTCGTTCTTCAAGGTAAAGCTCAGCGATAACAGCGACGGTATCCCCGTTCTTTCGGGTAATATCATCTCCATTATCGACTACGGCTCGGAGCTCGCGATACTCGCTATCGGTATGACGCTCGTTACTGCTGCTTCACGCGGACAGGATATTTCCGTCGGCGCTGCTATGGCTATAGCAGGCAGCGTGGTACTGCGTGTGCTCTGCGGAACAAATTCACGTCCCGATGAGCTTCAGGCTCCGATAATCGTTGCTTTCCTTGTATGCTGCTTAGTTGCAATGGCTTTCGGAGCATTCAACGGCTTGCTTGTTTCTGTCTTCAAGATACAGCCGATGGTCGCTACACTCATTCTGTTTACGGCAGGACGCTCTATTGCCGCGTGGATAAACAACAACGAACTCCCCGTGGTAAATGACAGCACCTTCTCCGTTTTCGGAAATTATATCCCGGGTATACCGATACCGACTCCGTTCTTTATAGCGCTTGCGTGCTTTATTATCATGGCGTTGGTAATGAAGTTCACGAACCTCAAGCTGTACGTTCAGTCGGTCGGCTTGAATGAGCAGACTTCACGCCTCAACGGTCTGAATCCTGCCCTCATCAAGTTCATAACGTATGTCTTCCTCGGACTCTGTGTAGCTGTTGCGGGCTTCATAAAGGTAAGCCGTTTTTCCACCATCAACTACTCCGTTACTGCGAAGGATATCGAAATGGACGCTATCCTCGCCGTAGCTATCGGCGGAAACTCGCTCAGCGGCGGTAAATTCAACATCTCGGCTTCTATCCTCGGCGCATACGTTATCCAGTTCCTTACAACGACGCTTTACAAGTTCCAAGTAAACTCGGAGGCTCTCCCTGCCTACAAGGCGGTAGTAGTTATCGCTCTCGTAGTTCTGAGCGCACCGATCGTAAGAGAAAAGATCGCAGCACTGTTCAAGAAGCTGCGCTCGCCTGCGAAAGCAGAAGCAAAAGCTGATTAAGCGTTTGAAACGGAGGAATAATATATGTCGCAGAAGTACCTGACTGCCGACAAGTCACGTCGGAGTCTGTTCGGAAACTTTTCCGATACCAATCTGCTGATGTCGATAACTATCATCGTCTTCATTGTGATGTATCTGTTCGCGATATTTGCACTTGGTTCGGGTTTCCAGAAGCCACAGACATTTTTCAATATACTCAACGCAAATGCCGCACTTATCATACTCTCCTGCGGAATGACACTCGTTATGATAACAGGCGGTATCGATATCTCGGTCGGCGGTATGGCGGCTCTCGTTAGTATGTGCAGCGCCGTATACCTCGATATGCACAGCGGCAGTGTCGTTGGAGCACTGCTCATCTCGCTCGGTATCGGTCTCGCATTCGGACTGGTGCAGGGCTACCTTGTAGCTTACCTTGATATACAGCCGTTCATCGTAACTCTCGCGGGTATGTTCTTCGCTCGAGGCATGACGACTATCGTAAATACGAATCCCTTCAACGTTCAGAACGAGGCGTTCGTAAAGCTCAAGGAAACAAGAATAGTTATCCCCGGATTGGGCTCGTACAACAAGAGAGGCGAATACATCGACGCTTACATAGAGATCGGCGTTATTGTGGCTCTCGTAGTTGTCGCTGCGCTGTTCGTCTTCCTCAAGTGGACGAAGACAGGACGTAACTTCTACGCTGTCGGCGGCAACAAGCAAAGCGCACTCATGCTCGGAATAAATGTAAAGAGAACTACGTTCCTTGCATACCTCATGTGCGGTATATTAGGCGGAATTGGCGGATTTGTATACTTTATGCACGTTGGCTCGGGTTCGGCTACACACGCGGCGGGCGCGGAAATGAACGCTATCGCTTCGTCTATCATCGGCGGGACCATGCTTACGGGCGGCGTCGGAAATATCATAGGCACACTTTTCGGCGTTCTCTCACTTGCTCTCATTCAGAATATCGTATCATCCATGGGACTTGATCAGGCTTGGTGGACGGGTATCACGAACGCTTCGATGCTCTGCATATTCCTTATAGTTCAGAGTATCATCATCGCCCGCCGCAAGAAAGCCAATCTCTCATCTTCAAGACCCGCGGAGGCTAAAGGAGATAAGAAATGAGCGGCGCAGATGTAATTAAAAGCGGCAAGGCTATTATAGGTATCGAGTTTGGATCGACGCGTATCAAGGCTGTCCTCATTGACGATAATCACGTACCGCTCGCGGCGGGTGTCCACGACTGGCAGAACGAGCTTCTCGACGGCGTCTGGACGTACTCGCTCGACAGCGTAAAGGCAGGCTTGCAGGACTGCTTTGCAGACCTGATGAAGAACGTCGCGGACAAGTACGGCGTGAAGCTCGAATCAGCGGCGGCTATCGGTGTATCAGCGATGATGCACGGCTATCTCGCCTTCGACGATAAGGGCGAGCAGCTCGTACCGTTCAGGACGTGGCGCAATACCATGACCGAGGTGGCTGCCGAGCGTCTCACCGACGCATTCGACTTCAACATACCTCAGCGCTGGAGCGTGGCTCACCTCTATCAGGCAATGCTGAACAAGGAGCCGCACATCAGCAGGCTCTCGTTCATGACTACGCTCGCGGGATATGTGCACCTCCTCCTCACAGGGGAGAAGGTCATCGGAGCGGGCGACGCTTCGGGCATATTCCCGATCGACCCCAAGACCTGCGACTATGACAGGTCGATGATGTCAAGATTTGACACGCTTGCGGCAGGCTCTGAGCTGAAACACAGCCTTATTGAGCTCCTGCCCAAAATAGTTCAGGCAGGGGAGTGCGCGGGCGCTCTCAGCGAGGAGGGTGCTAAGCTCCTCGACCCGACAGGCACCTTCAAAGCGGGCGTTCCCTTCTGTCCGCCCGAGGGCGACGCACAGACGGGTATGGCTGCCACGAACAGCATAACTCCCAAGACGGGCAACGTTTCAGCGGGTACTTCTATCTTCTCGATGATAGTGCTCGAGGATAAGCTCTCGGCTGTACACCGCGAAATAGACATCGTTACTACTCCGTGCGGAGCTCCCGTGGCTATGGTGCACTGCAACAGCTGCACCTCCGACCTCGATGCGTGGTTCGGTATGTTCGGCGGCTTCCTCAAAGAAGCGGGAGTCGATATGCCCAAGGGTAAGCTCTACGATATGCTGTATTCGCTCGCCGCGGAGGGTGCTCCCGACTGCGATGGCATTATCTCCTACAACTACTACGCAGGAGAGCCCGTAACTGGCGTAAGGGACGGCAAACCGCTCCTTATGAGAAGTCCCGATTCCGAGCTCAGTATCCGCAACCTTGCACGCTCACTCGTGTACTCGTGCGTTGCAGCTCTGAAGGCGGGAATGGATATCCTCACTGAAGAGGAGCACGTTAAGCTTGAGCGTATCTACGCGCACGGCGGCTTCTTCAAGACTCCCGTTCCCAGCCAAAACTTCCTCGCAGCAGCTCTCGGCGCGGACGTTACCCTCACGCAGACAGCAGGCGAGGGTGGCGCGTGGGGAATAGCGCTGCTTGCAGCATATATGGCTAACAAGAACAGCGGCGAGTCGCTCGAGACATACCTCGGAGCGCGTGTTTTCGCCGATATGAAGGGCAGTACCGTTTCTCCCAAGCAGGAGGACGTGGACGGTCTGAACTCTTACATGAAAAAATACATTTCGGGGCTCTCGGCTGTCAGAGCGTCAGTTTCCGAATAACGAAAGGACAGATGATAAATGAAATTCTGGTTTGTAACAGGCTCTCAGTTCCTGTACGGCGAGGAAACGCTCCGACAGGTCGAGGTGGATTCCAAGAAGATCGTTGCAGGTCTGAAGCTGCCTTTTCCCGTTGAGTACAAGCTCACGGTCAAGACAGAATCCGAGATAGAGCGTATAATCAAGGAAGCAAACTACGACGACGAGTGCGCGGGCGTTATCACGTTCTGCCACACGTTCTCTCCCTCAAAGATGTGGATAAACGGTCTCACGATGCTCCGGAAGCCATGGCTCCACTTCCATACGCAGTTCAATGACAATATCCCCAACGAGGCTATCGACATGGACTACATGAACCTCCACCAGTCCGCTCACGGCGACCGCGAGCACGGCTTCATCGGAGCGCGTCTGCGTATGCCGAGAGCTGTTGTGGCAGGTCATTGGGCTGACCCCGAGGTTCAGGGCAAGATAGCCGACTGGATGCGTGCGGCTGTCGGTGCGCTGTTCAGCAAGAGCCTGAAGATCGTGCGCTTTGGCGACAATATGCGCGAGGTCGCAGTTACCGAGGGCGACAAGATAGAGGCGCAGATTCAGCTCGGCTGGCAGGTCAATACCTTTGCTGTCGGCGACCTCGTTGAGTATATGAACGACGTCACCGACGCCGAGATAGACGCTCTTATGAAGGAATACGCCGAGCTTTACGACTACGATAAGGCTGACGAGGAGGTCATCAGGTATCAGGCTCGCGAGGAGATAGCTATCGAGAAGATACTCGTCCGCGAGGGTGCAAAGGCGTTCTCGAACACGTTCCAAGACCTCCACGGCATGAAGCAGCTTCCCGGTCTCGCGACACAGCACCTCATGCACAAGGGCTACGGCTTCGGTGCTGAGGGCGACTGGAAAACCGCAGGTATGACCGCTATCGTAAAGGCTATGTATCCCGACGGCAACACCTCTTTCATGGAGGATTACAACTACGATTATAACCGCGGACTTATCCTTGGCTCGCATATGCTCGAGGTTTGCCCGTCCATAGCGGCTGACAGACCGAGGATAGAAGTCCATCATCTTGGTATCGGCGGCAAGGAGCCTCCCGCTCGTTTAGTATTCGAGGGCAAGGCGGGCTCTGCAAAGGCACTGTCGCTCATCGACATGGGCGGAAGATTCCGTCTCATCGCTCAGGACGTAGAGTGCGAGAAGCCGTTCCAGTCAATGCCGAATCTTCCCGTCGCAAGAACGATGTGGAAGCCCGCTCCCTCGTTCCTTGAGGGTCTCGAGTGCTGGATAATCGCGGGCGGAGCTCACCATACAGTCCTCTCGTACGACATCACTGACGAGACTGTACGCGACTTCGCACGTATCATGGGTATCGAGCTCGTTGTTATCGACGAGAACACGACAAAGTATCAGCTCGAGCGCGATATGATGCTGGGAGACGTTATCTATGGACGTTAAAGAGCTGAAGGAGCGCGTACTAAAAGCGAATCTGCTCCTCCCGAAGTACGGACTTGTGACATTTACATGGGGCAACGTCAGCGAATACGACCGCGAGTCGGGACTTATCGCTATCAAGCCCAGCGGCGTCGAGTACGACACGATGACTGCCGACGATATCGTAGTCCTCACATTGGACGGCGAAAAGGTCGAGGGCAGGCTGTCTCCGTCGAGCGACACGCCCACACATCTTGAGATATACAGGAACTTTGAGAGCATCTGCGGTGTCGTTCACACGCACAGCAGGTACGCCACCTCGTTCGCGCAGGCTTGCATGGGCATACCTCCGCTCGGTACTACCCACGGCGACTACTTCTACGGTGAAATTCCGTGCACGCGTGAGATGACCGACGAGGAGGTAGGCGGCGAGTACGAGCTCGAAACGGGCAGAGTGATCGTCGAGTGCTGCAGCGAGTATGCGGATATCCCCGCGGTTCTCGTAGCCAATCACGGACCCTTCGTGTGGGGCAAGGACTGCTTTGAAGCTGTACACAACTCGGTGGTGCTCGAGGAGCTCTCCGCTATGGCGTGGATAACCAAGACACTTCGTTCCGATACGCCGAATATGCCGCAGAGGCTGCTCGACAAGCACTTCTTCCGCAAGCACGGCGCAAATGCTTACTACGGACAGAAATGACGCCCGCAGAATTGATCAGTAAAGAATTTCCCTCCAATACCAAAGAGAGCCTCCTTTTTTCACGTGGAGGCTCTCTTTTTTGTCATGGTGGTATGCTGAGTGCTGTCGTACTTGGAGACCGCCCGTGAGTATCGCAGTATCGCCCGAAACTATGAGATATCCTTATTTTAGCGGCATATAACCAAAGCTTATAGCACTATCCGATATTGGCACTGTACAAGTGCGATTAAATGTGATATACTGTATACAGACAAGTAATCATGACAGTTCAACTTTAGTTGACAGTTGTCATGCTGTTATACATAATGAGGCAGAGTTGTTTATGCTCTGCTGTTATCCGTTGAGAGGAAAGGGTCTGATATAATGAACACTTTTCTTAGAAAACATAAGGTCGTGAGAGTGTTGCTTTGGTTTGTCATCATAATTCTTGCAATTTTCATTTTTGCACTTGTATTCATGAGAGTATACCCCGAATTCGGCGGAAGACCTACAAAAAAAGACCGCAAAAACTATACAGAACGTGCTGTGGACTACTTTGACGGAAAGCATTTCAGTTACCCGTCGAAATGGGAGCTTGCAGGCGTGTCCGCCGACAACAGGGTATCAGAAAAGGGGACAGCTCCCACAGAAGCACTTCCCATTGAAACGCCCGATTTTACGAGAGCGGAAGACGATGATGTAACGATAACGTGGCTCGGTCATTCTTCCTCTTTGATACAGATGCACGGGAAAAATATTCTGGTCGACCCTGTGTTCAGCAAGCGTTCATCGCCCGTGCAGTGGGCGGGTCCGAAACGATTCACAGAGCCGTCGGTCACGGTCGATGACCTGCCTGAGATAGACGCTGTACTCATCACCCACGACCATTACGACCATCTTGATATGTCAACTATAAAGGCGCTTGAAAGCAAGACTTCGCATTACATAGTTCCTCTCGGCATTGACAAGCACATAGCCCGCTGGGTCAAGGACGACAGCAAGGTGACGAATCTCGCATGGTGGGAGAGCTATGACCTTGACGGGCTGGAGATATGCTGCACTCCTGCTAACCACAAATCGGGCAGAGCTCTTGACAATCAGCAGACAACGCTCTTCTGTTCATGGGTGCTCAGGGACGAGGAGCATCAGATACTCGAGAGCAGCGACACAGGCTACGGCGCACACTTTGAGGAGATCTATAAGCGCTTTGGCGACTTTGACCTGTTTATGCCTGACAGCGGACAATACAGCATAAACTGGCACTACTGGCATATGTTCCCCGAGGAGAGCGCTATTGCCGCAGAAACGCTCCATGCCAAGGCAGTCATGCCCATTCATTGGGGAGCGTTTGTGCTGAGCAACCACGGCTGGGACGATTCTCCCGAACGCATAACGGCTGCCTGTGAAGCAAGCGGCACAGAAGTGATAACGCCAAAGCTCTGCGAGACCATGTCCCTGAACGACTCGGAAAAATATCACGAACGCTGGTGGAGAGACTACGAATAAAGTAAAAATGCTGTAATCAACAAGTATTATTTGATGTCCTCATTTTTTTCGTTTTCTCTTGCAATATGCGTCTCTAAATCAGCTAATCGGGTAGGCAGAGGAATATGGCTCTCCTTATCGGTCAGCTTAAACGCAAGAGCGCAGGCAGTGTCAAGAGATACAAAGTTTCCGATAGAAACAAATATCGGCTTGACATCTTTGTGCGTTCTCAGGGCTCTGCCGTAGACCTCGCCGTCAATGACGATATCCGTAAAGCTGCCCGCTTCGTTTTCGGGTTCTGTGTAGTCGGTCTTTTTATCAACGCGGAAATACGTCTTTGCGATACCGACAGTCGGCTTGTTCAGATAAAAGCTCGCATGAGTTGCGATACCCATATGCCGCGGGTGCAGATATCCGTTGCCGTCAAAAATGAAAAGGTCGGGACGGGTTTCGAGCAGCTCCACCGTTTTCAGTATCAGCGGCAGCTCTCTGAACGCAAGGAATCCGGGCATATACGGAACCTCTATCTTTCCGCTGTAATGCTGTTTCTCAATGACTTCATGCGTATCTGCGTCAATGGCCACGATACAGCAGACCGCATATTCATCGCCGCCCTTGTTCCAGTAGGCAAGGTCAACGCCTGCAACGAGCTTCACGCTGCCGATATCAAATGTGTCGGCAGTTTTTATTTTGTCACGCAGCTCGTTTTGCTGACGCAGGAATTCTTCCTGCATTTCATTTATTTCCAACGTCATTCACCTCTCTCGTTTGGGTTTTATAAACATCTCAGCGCACCTCCGAAGCATTACGAATAATGGATAAAATGCCGGATCAATTGCTTTTCAGGTACATTATATCATAATAATGTCGTGAAATCAATATATATAACTCTGCACTGTCAATTTTGCTTGCAATACCGCTACTACTTTCTCTTCAACATTATTATTCATTCAAGTTTCCTCCTACTTGTATTTTTTGATGTAGTTATAAACAGTCATCAATGCACCGAAGCACTCCCAGCTTTCTCTGTCGTTCTTCGGATAATAGGTCCAGCTATACTTTCCTGTCTTTTGGAGATGCAATATAGCTTTACCGTCAAACGAAAGTCCATGGCTTTCATAAGCTTTGGCATACGCTTCGAGCTGTACGCCTGTCAGCATCTTGTTGACCGATGCCGATGTCTTAAAATCAACGAGGATCGTCAAGTCTCCTATAACTACGGGCATATCTGCCGTTCCTGCATACCTCATGACCTTGTGGTAGACTCTGCATTCATTCGCAAGCGGAGTGGGGCAATATTCTTTGAGCCACTTGAGGTAAGCATCGAAATACCCTTGAAGTTCGGGATCAATGTCAACTATTCCGAAATTGGAGTAGTTCTCTATGGCATTGTGGACAGCCGTTCCTCTTCGAGCGGCTTTGTTGAGCACAGCTTCATCTACTTCCTTATACATAGCCTGTGACAGAAGCTTCATAACTGTACTGACTGACGGAATATCTATTCCATTCAGCTTGTAAATGTGCTTTTCTTCCTCAAACGTCAGTTCGGGGAATTCAGGTATCTTATCCATAGCTTCCACACATCTCTCTTTCAACATGGGCTTTCCAGATGTCCATGGGATCAGGTTCATACGGTTCTGGAGCGGCTGCTGTGTACTTACTGTCATTGATGCAGCCTTCGCAATACTTGCAGCCGCCTATTTCGTAAACGTCTTCTCCCTCGAAGATTCCTTCTTCACACTGATCACAAATAAATATCGGCTCAGGCTCTGGAGCATTCGGACATGACGGATGACAGGAGGTTCTTCTGCATTCTGAACACATCTGGCTCTGCCTCCTTTCTGGTCTTCTCGTTCTCAGCAGATGTCTCTGTTATCATCCTGCCATAAAACTTCATCACAAGCTCACTTTCGTACAAGATCGGAAGGTAATCATCGTTCTTGCCTATGATCTGGAGCTTTTTCTTACAAAGGTCAAGCACTTCTGCTGTGTACTGCCTGTTGAACTTGACTCCGAGCCTCTTTTCAGCATTTTTCTTTGACTTCCAGAGCTTAATTATCATGAAACATCACCTCCGTATGAGATAACCTTGACATTCACGGTTCTTACTCCGAACTCAAGTGCGTCCTGATGATCGTTGAAATAAACATATATTGAGTTTCCAACTATCTCTCCGCCTTTGTCCTGAACTTCGTATTCTCCATAGCCTTCGATCTCAATAACAGTTCCACACGGCAAGACGCTCCAATCGGCGGCTACCGTTTTGCCTTGTTCTGCAAGGGATCCGGAAGCTGTGTACACAAGTTCATGACCGTGAACATCTTTCGGGCGACCAAGCGAATAAGTTCCACAGCACTGATAGCAAGAGCAGTAGGCTGTTGCTTTGAAGCTTGTCCACCCTTCTTTTATCGGCTTTTCAGTTGCTTATTCAGAGGATTCTTCGCTGGGTTCTGTTGTCTGAACATTCATTACAGTCTCAGTTGACGAGACAGCGGTGCAAACCGCTGCCACTGCCAGAATTGCTGTCGCTACACAGGCGAGGAAGACTTTGCCTCTTGTCGTCATTCTTCTCTTTCTCCTGTGGTTTCTTGTCTGTGAATATGATGATGATACAATATCCGAGACTGATTATCTGCTCGAAAAAAAGTCGCTTATCGACTCTTTGGAGAGTATCGACAAGCGACTCGAAGAAATAGAGCGAGACAGTTCAAAACAGTTCACTCTATCCGATGACGAGTTCATGGCTAAGGCTTCTCTGTTCATAATGACTAACAAACTTCAAGAAAAGCGGTACATCGACTTCGAGAAATTGATCCGAAAGTTGGACTCGAAAATCGTGAAAGAATTCATCAATTCAGTAATACAAAAAATTGTCATAAAATCAGGAAAAGTGATGTCAATTCGCTTCAAAAATGGCCTTGAGCACAAATTTCTGTACAAGGACTAAAAACGAAAAAGAGCTGAAAGCCCTGTATTTCAGGGGATTTCAGCTCTTTCTTTTTGCCTTGTTCATCCTTTACAGGATACACATAGCATCCCCGAAGCTGAAAAAGCGGTATTTTTCCTCCACGGCTGTCCTGTAGGCGTTCATCGTGTTCTCGTAGCCCATGAACGCGGAGACGAGCATTATCAGCGTGCTCTCGGGCAGGTGGAAGTTCGTGATGAGCCCGTCTATGCACTTGAACTCGTACGACGGGTAGATGAAGATGTCGGTGTAGCCCTCGTGCTCGGAGATGTCCCCGTAGAACGTCGCCACGCTCTCGAGCGTGCGGCAGGTCGTCGTCCCGACGGCGATAACACGTCCGCCCACGGCTTTGGTCTCGTTGATGAGGTCAGCCGTCTCTTTTGGGAGGTAGTAGTGCTCGCTGTGCATTTTGTGGTCGAGCACGTTGTCCTCCTTGACGGGTCTGAACGTGCCGAGCCCGACATGGAGCGTCACGAACGCCGTCTTTATCCCTCGTGCACGCAGGTCATCGAGCATTTCCTCGGTGAAGTGCAGACCCGCTGTCGGAGCCGCCGCCGAGCCGAGCTCGTTCGAGTACACGGTCTGGTAGCGCTCCTTGTTCTCGAGCTTTTCCTTGATGTACGGCGGGAGCGGCATTTGTCCGACGTCCTCGAGGGCGGTGAAGAAGTTGCCCTCGCACTCGAACTGCACTACGCGGTTGCCGTCTTCCCTTACCTCGACTACCTCCGCGACGAGCCTTCCGCCGCCGAAGCTGAACCGCGTGCCGACCTTGGCTTTCTTGCCGGGGCGGCAGATTATCTCCCACAGCTTATCGCCCTTCTGCTCGAGTAGCAGGAACTCGATGAACGTGCCGTTGTCTATCTTCTCGCCGTAGAGCCTTGCGGGGATAACGCGTGAGTCGTTCATAACGAGCAGGTCACCTTCTTTAAGGTGGTCGCATAGATTATAGAAGTGGTCGTGGGTGATCTCTCCCGTCGAGCGGTCGACGCACATCATTCGCGAGGCATTGCGCGGCTCGATGGGAGTCTGCGCGATGAGCTCCTCGGGGAGGTCGTAGTAAAAGTCAGATTTCAGTAGTTCCAATTGTTTCTCCTTATTTCTTGAGAGTTCGCAGATACTGCTTATGCTCGTCCGACACGCGGAAGCTCTCCGCGGCTTTCTGAATGGACTTGTTGTGAGTCCATTTATCGAGGCGACCCTGCTCGATATATGGCAGAGCTTGTTCGTAATTCTTTGCGAGCGCCTCGGCAAAGTACCATGCTCTCATCATATTTATGTAGTATTCGTCGGAGCTTATCGCCGCGACGCGGTCAGCGTACTCGGTGCGGAAGCTGTCTCCGAGGAAGTGCCTCATCAGCGCACCGACCGCAAACCTGACAGTATAGGTATGTCCCGAAGCGAGCCACCTGTCTATGAAGGGGAGGAGCTCGTCCGTGTGCCTGGCGAACACCTTGGGCGAGAACTGGTCACAGGTCGCCCAGTTGTCGACATACGGCAGAAACGCTTCCGTCAGTGCCATACAGCGCGCGAAGTCCTTCTCGCCTGAAATAATGAACGCGTGGAGCTGGTCCTCCTCGAAGTATCCATGCGGCAGTCTGTTCAGAAACTCCGTCACCTCACTGCGCTTGGCAAGTTCTTTGGCAAGCTTCCTGAGGTCGGGAGTACGAACACCTATGAAATGCTCCCTTTCAAGCGTCGGAGCGGTCTTATGCTCCAGTTCAGCGAACTTTTCGTCGCGCAGAGCGGAGAGCTCGGCTTCGATATCGGTGAAAATGCTCATAATGCGGGTCCTCTCGGTGAAAAATATTTTCGTAAAATTTAAAAAAGCTGTTGACAACACAGAATAGAAGTGTTATTATATAAAACAGGTAGAGGTGCGGCTGCGATGAGTAAGCGTACTGAGGACGACCCGTCCGATGAGGTGCGACGAAAGGCAAGGCTGCCGAAGAGCGGTTTTTGGTAAATTCCGTTCTGGCTGTATGTCGAACAGGTATGCAGCTGTCATCATGTGTTTGATGGAGAGCTATCGCATAACTGTACAGAGCTATGCTAACATTTCTATTATAACTCATGATGGACCGGTTTGCAACCGGTTTTCTTATTTTTGTGAAAATTTTTTTAAGGAGTCATCATTATGAAACAGTACAACGTAG
>JAUMVH010000240.1 GCA_030530245.1 Ruminococcus sp. | reverse complement strand
TCGACAGCATACGAATCAGCGCCCGCAGCGAATGCGACGAGGCATATCAGTGCGGCGGCAGTTGTAATTATCACACATATCCTGTTCATCATGGAAAAGACCTCCTTTACTGCTGACATAAGTGTATTTCCCTTTGATTTCAATTATAATCAGAATACTTAAAATAACCTTGAATTTTTGTCATAAAATCTTGACTTTTATATGAACGTGTCGTAAAATAAATGTATAGGAATTTTACTTTTAAGGGAGAGGATAAATATGCGTAAAAAATCGGGAGCAGGGATAAATCTCATCCTTTTCGTGCTCGCACTTCTTCTCGCGGGAGCCTTAGCCGCGATAGGCATCTACACCTATTTTCACAAGTCCGAGCATGAGGCAGAGCCTGCTTCGGCGCCGCCCGTTACCGAGACCACCGAGGAGACGACGACCTCGGCAGCCACCACAACGGCTTCAAAGGTGACGACCTCGAAAGCGACGACTTCGGCGACGACTACCACTTCAACGACCACTGCCGCAGAGAGCAAGCTCAAATACCACGGATACAATGAAACGCTCGCAGCAAAGCCGTCAGACGCCATTCTCACACTCACCGAGGAAGACAGCGGCGACCTCTTCCACTATTACCCCAACTCCGAGTGGACATTCCGCGACTTCGCCGAAAAGGCGACCGTCGGTCTTGAAAAAAACAAAGACGGCTCGTCGATGAGCTACTACATAAACAGCCCCGACGTCAAGGCGTCGAAGTCCGATATCGGCTTCACGGCAGAGATAAAGGGCGGCAGGACGCTCAGGGTCGAGAGCTACGGCGGGGAGCTCACGGAGCTGCGTATCGTCTCCAACAACGATAAATACGTTAAGCCCGACTACACAGCCGACATCAGGAAGGGCACGCTCGAGGCTGACCTGTACAGCGGCTCTTTTACGAACGGCATATATGTCATAAACGGCGAATACACGGTAAAGGACAAGACCTGCTGCCTCAACATCTGCCTCTTCGTGAACTGCAAGTCCGACGACGAGAAGGACTACAGCTTCTATCTGTGCAGCTGCTCGCAGGGCGATATTGCGGTCACGACTGCCGCGACAGAACCCACCTCTACGGCGACAACGACAAAAAAAGCTGACTGACACAGTGAAATTATCCTTGACATATGTACTTTATTGGTGTAAAATGTAAAAAGAAGTAAACGCTCCGTAAATCGGAAAGATTATATTTCAGGAGGTATAAAATGGACCCTAATCAGAACAGGCCCCGCGGACGTCAGAAAAATGTCACTTCGGGCGGAAGCGGCGCTTATAAAAGAGGCGACGGACTCGGAACAGGTCAGGTCGGCTCGGCTGACCATTCAGCTCAGAGACCCACAGGCAACCGTCCCGCGGGCAATACTCCCGCAGGCGACACTCAACACCACTCTGGCAGCGGTGTAAGGCGCGCTGCTATAGGCGGCGGAGGAGGCTTGGGACTTATCCTGCTTCTTGCCGCACTGTTTATACTCCCGAAGCTGTTCGGCGGCGGAGCAGGCGGCGGAGGCTCAGCGGACATAAATGACCTCGTAGGCGGTATGCTCTCGGGCGGAAGCGGCGACATTCCTTCGGGCTTCAGCTTCAGCAACGACGACGTAAATACAGGCGGCAGCTACGAGGACACAGCGACTGAGGTCGACAACACTGTCGTATCGAGCGCCCGCGCCAAGCGGACAAAGCTCCTCGGCAACAACAACGACAAAGTAACGATAATGCTCTATATGTGCGGTACCGACCTCGAGTCAAAGTACGGCATGGCTTCATCGGATATGGGCGAGATAGCCGCTGCAAAGTACGGCGACAACGTCAATATCATCGTCTATACAGGCGGCTGCAAGGCGTGGAAGACTCAGGGCATTAGCAACAAGGCAAATCAGATATATCAGATAAAGGACGGCGGTCTCAGGCAGCTCGTTGCCGACGACGGCAATAAGCCCATGACCTCGCCCGATACGCTCGCAGGCTTCATCAAGTACTGCAACGCCAATTTCCCCGCAAACAGGAACGAGCTCATTCTCTGGGACCACGGCGGCGGCTCTGTCAGCGGCTACGGCTACGACGAGAAGATGGGCAACGGCTCTATGGACCTTGCGGGCATAAGCAAGGCTCTCAAGAGCGGCGGCGTCACCTTTGACTTCATCGGCTTCGACGCCTGCCTCATGGCAACAGCCGAGAATGCTCTCATGCTCGACGACTACGCCGACTACCTCATCGCCTCCGAGGAGACCGAACCCGGTGTCGGCTGGTACTACACCAACTGGGTGACGAAGCTCGGCAGCAATACGTCCATGCCTACGCTTGAAATAGGAAAGAACATCGTCGACGACTTCGTATCGACCTGCGCTGTGAAGTGCAAGGGTCAGAAGACGACGCTTTCCGTCATCGACCTCGCGGAGTTCTCCTCGACAGTTCCTTCAAAGCTCAACACCTTCGCAAACAGCGTCAGCACTCTCATCACGAACAAGGAGTACCAGAAGGTCTCCGACGCGAGATACAGTACGCGTGAGTTTGCGGAAAAGTCCAAAATAGACCAGGTCGACCTCGTTGACCTCGCGGAAAATATGACGACTCAGGAGGGCGTGGAGCTCTCAGCGGCGATAAAGAGTGCCGTCAAGTACAACCGCACGTCGTCGAACATCAGCGACGCCCACGGCGTGTCCATTTACTTCCCCTACAAGCGCACATCATACGTTGACCCTGCCTGCGCTACCTACTCGCAGATAGGCATGGGCGACGCATATTCAAAGTGCATACGCCAGTTTGCGAAGCTCGAAACGAGCGGACAGATAGCGGCAGGCGGCTCGAGCTCGCCGTTCGCTTCACTGTTCAGCACGGGCAGTTCGGGTTCATCGGGCACTTCGGGCGGAGCAGTCGACATAGGCTCGCTCCTCAGTGCATTCCTCGGCGGCGGCGGACGCGCAGTACAGATAGACGGTCTTGACAAGTCCAACATCGGCTTCATGGACGAGAGCACAGTCTCCGAAAACAGCGCCGCTGACTTCATTGCACTCAACCACTTCGACGTCGAGAACCTCGTATGGACTCAGAAGGGCGGCGAGTATAAAATGACTCTTCCCGAGGAGCAGTGGGCGCTCGTTCACAGCCTCGACCTCAATATGTTCTACGACGACGGCGAGGGCTATATCGACCTCGGACTCGACAACATCTACTCCTTTGACAGCAACGGCGACCTCGTTGCGGATACCTCAAGAAACTGGCTCGCTATAGACGGTCACACTATCGCGTACTACCACACAGACACGATAGAGAACGGCGACGAGTTCACGATAACGGGCTATGTTCCCGCATATCTCAACAACGAGCGCGTGAAC
>JAUMVH010000023.1 GCA_030530245.1 Ruminococcus sp. | reverse complement strand
TGTCCGCCGAACTGAGCCTTACCGCCGAGAGGCTGCTGTGTTACCAGTGAGTAAGGACCGACAGAACGCGCGTGTATCTTATCGTCTACGAGGTGGTGGAGCTTGAGGTAGTACATATAGCCCACCGTTACGCGGTTGTCGAACTTCTCGCCCGTACGTCCGTCGTAGAGAGTGAATTTACAATCGTCAGTGAATTCGAGAGCCTTGGGGTTGATGACCTTATCCATAGCCTTGAGCTCGAACATATCGTCCCTGTGCTCCTGAGCGTATTCGTTGGCCATCTTGAAGCACTCGCGGATATCGTCCTCGTGTGCGCCGTCGAATACAGGTGTCATGATGTGCCAGCCGAGAGCCTTACAAGCCATACCGAGGTGGACCTCAAGTACCTGTCCGATGTTCATTCGTGAAGGAACGCCGAGGGGGTTGAGAACGATGTCGAGCGGAGTACCGTCGGGGAGGAAAGGCATATCCTCCTCGGGGAGTATGCGCGAAACAACGCCCTTGTTACCGTGTCTGCCCGCCATCTTATCGCCGACCGTTATCTTACGCTTCTGAGCGATATAGCAGATAACGCGCTTGTTTACACCTGCGCTGAGTTCGTCGCAGTTCTCGCGGGTGAACACCTTTACGTCAACGATGACGCCTGCCTCACCGTGCGGCACCTTGAGCGAGTTGTCGCGGACCTCTCTTGCCTTCTCGCCGAAGATAGCGCGGAGGAGCCTCTCCTCAGCGGTGAGCTCGGTCTCGCCCTTGGGCGTTACCTTACCAACGAGGATATCGCCCGATGTTACCTCGGAACCGATACGGATGATACCGTTCTCGTCGAGGTTGGCGAGAGCGTCGTCGCCGACGTTGGGGATATCGCGGGTTATCTCTTCGGGTCCGAGCTTGGTGTCGCGGCACTCTATCTCGTACTCTTCTATATGAACAGATGTGAACACGTCTTCTCTTACGAGGCGCTCGTTGAGGAGAACGGCGTCCTCGTAGTTGTAGCCCTCCCACGTCATGAAGCCGATGAGGGCGTTCTTACCGAGGGATATCTCTCCGTCTGCGGTAGCGGGACCGTCAGCGAGCACCTGACCCTTCTTGACCTCCTCGCCTGCTGTGACGATGGGGCGCTGATTTACGCAGGTACCCTGGTTCGAGCGCTTGAACTTGATGAGCTCGTACTTGTGCTCGATGCCCTCGGAGTCTATCATGTGTATCTTGTCGGCGTCAACGTAGGTTATCTTGCCGTCGTAGTCGGAAACCACGCATACGCCAGAGTCAACAGCCGCCTTGTACTCCATACCTGTGCCGACGAACGGACGCTCGGTCTTGAGGAGCGGAACAGCCTGCCTCTGCATGTTCGAGCCCATGAGGGCACGGTTAGCGTCGTCGTTCTCGAGGAAGGGTATCATCGAAGTAGCGACGGATACGACCATCTTAGGCGATACGTCCATGTAGTCGACCTTCTCGCGGTCTATCTCGAGTATCTGCTCGCGGAATCTTGCGTTTACACGGGGTCTTGCGAACTTGCCGTCCTCGGTGAGGGGCTCGTTAGCCTGAGCGACAACGAAGTTGTCCTCGGTATCGGCAGTCATATAGATGACCTCGTTCGTGACAACGCCCGTAGCCTTGTCTACCTTGCGGTAGGGAGCCTCCACGAAGCCGTACTCGTTTATTCTCGCGAATGTAGCGAGGTAGGAGATAAGTCCGATGTTAGGACCTTCAGGTGTCTCGATAGGACACATTCTTCCGTAGTGGCTGTAGTGAACGTCGCGGACCTCGAATCCCGCACGGTCTCTTGAAAGACCTCCGGGTCCGAGAGCGGAGAGACGTCTCTTATGCGTGAGCTCGGCGAGGGGGTTGTTCTGGTCCATGAACTGGGACAGAGGCGATGAGCAGAAGAACTCCTTCATAGCCGATGATATAGGTCTGATATTGATGAGAGTCTGGGGCGTGAGGGTGTTCACGTCCTGAGTCTGGATATTCATTCTCTCGCGGATACCGCGCTCCATACGTGCATAGCCGATACGGAACTGGTTCTGGAGGAGCTCGCCTACCGAGCGGATACGTCTGTTGCCGAGGTGGTCGATATCGTCAACGGTACCAACGCCCTCGCAGAGGTTGATGAAGTAGCTGATGGTAGCGAAGATGTCGTCGAGGATAATGTGCTTGGGCACGAGCTCGTCAGCGCGCTTCTTGATGTTCTCCTCGAGCTCCTCGGCGTCGGCGGAGTTCTCCATGATGTCGCGGAGCACCTTGAAGGATACCTTCTCGTTGATGCCGTACTTCTCGGTATCGAAATCAACGTAGCCCTTGATGTCTACCATGCCGTTGCCGATTATCTTGACGTTCTTCTCAACGGGACGTATCTGTGTCTCGCCGCGCTCGTTGGTGTAGTACTCCTTGGACTCAACGGTGACGAATGCGCTGTAAACGCCTGCCTGCTCGATCTCGCAAGCCTTGTCGTAGCTGATGGTCTCGCCCGCGTCAGCCATTATCTCGCCCGTCATGGGGTTGATAACGGGCTCGGAGAGGGTATGACCCGAAAGGCGGGTAGCTATACCGAGCTTCTTGTTGTATTTGTATCTTCCGAAGCGGCAGAGGTCGTACCTCTTGGCGTCGAAGAAGAGGTTGTTGAGGTGAGTCACTGCGCTCTCGACCGTGGGAGGCTCGCCGGGACGGAGCTTCTTGTACACGTCGATGAGGGCGTCGGAGTTGTTCTTGGTCTGATCCTTCTGGAGGATAGTCTGGCGGAGTCTCTCGTCCTCGCCGAAGAACTCGAATATCTCCTCGTCGGAGCCGATACCGAGAGCACGGATAAATGTGGTTATCGGTATCTTTCTGTTCTTGTCGATACGAACGTAAACGATGTCGTTCGAGTCCATCTCGTACTCGAGCCAAGCGCCGCGGTTCGGGATAACGGTGGTGTTGAAGAGGTCCTTACCCGTCTTATCCTTCTCGAACGCATAATAAACACCCGGCGAACGCACGAGCTGTGATACGATGACACGCTCGGCGCCGTTGATAACGAAGGTTCCGCTGTCTGTCATGAGCGGGAAGTCGCCCATGTATATCTCGCTCTCGCTGACAGCGCCCGTCTCCTTGTTGCAGAGGGTAGCCGTAGCCCTCATCGCTACCTGATATGTAGCGCCTCTGGACTTGCACTCTGCAAGGGTGTACTTGGGAGTGTCATCGAAGCGGTAGTCCTTGAAGTTGAGGACGAGGTTACCGTTATAGTCAGTGATCGCGGTCATATCGCGGAACACTTCCCTCAGTCCCTCTTCTCTGAACCACTTATACGAGTTTTTCTGTACCTCGATAAGGTTCGGCATCTCAAGAGGCTCGGTTATCTTACCGAAGCTCATCCTGACGTTTTTTCCCAGCTGCTTAGGTGTTACATTCACCATAGGCGGAACCTCCTTACTATTTTTACCCCGAGCGGGAGCGTCGCCGCTCGTCGGGGCTGTTTTCACCGTGAGTACCATTTACGAAAAAATTTTTGAAAAAGCTATTGACAAGTGCAGTACATATGTGCTATAATATCTTGCGGAATAGCGATACTTTTCCATACTGATACATTATATTAGTATATCACCCTTGCGCTGCGATGTCAAGCGGTTTTGGTAAATATCAGCAATGTTGCCGAAGTTTCATCTGAGACCTCGGCTTTTTTTGTGTTTTAGTGCAATAGGATAAAGTGCGCAAAAAATCCCGAGGTCAGCCCTCGGGATCTTTCTTTTTAAGATGTATTATAAGTGCCGCCGCGAGCAGAGCCGCTCCGACGACCACACACGCCAACAGTGGCAGTATCACAACAATAAATGGCAGTCCCAGTCTGCCCGTGAGGAATATCGCGGTCGGAGCGTCCGCGCCTCTGTCCTTCGTTGACACATCACTTTATTTGTGATATAATAAATGTATATGAGCGTTTGGGCTTGAGGCAAGTTGTGCACGGATCTGCTCGGCGTCAAATAACAAGATTGGGGATGATTTCTGTGTCGGACCATATTCAGCTGCTGGACTGCACACTTCGTGATGGGTGCTATATCGTCGATTCAAATTTCGGTGCCTCCGCAATACGAGGTCTGATCGAAAAGCTCTCACAGGCTCATGTCGACATCATTGAATGCGGATGGCTGAAAAACAGTGAGCATAAAGAGGGAAGTGCGTTTTATCATGTTCCTGCCGATCTTCAGCAGTACTTGACAAAAAAAGATACGGGCAAAGTGTATGTTGTCATGATCGACTGGGATCGGTACGATCTCTCAAATCTCCCGCCAAATGACGGAAAAAGCATTGACGCAATAAGGGTTGTTTTCCCGCATGGGAAGTTTCACGAGGGAATTGCGGTCGGAAAAGTCATTCGTGAAAAAGGATACCGTGTGTATTTCCAAGCGGCAAATACACTTGCGTACAATGATTCGGAGCTTATCGAGCTTGCAGAGGCAGCTGCAGAGGCATCTCCGGAATGCCTGTCTATCGTCGATACGTTTGGTGCGATGTATGAGGAAGACCTCGAGCGGATCGTCCGTATCCTCGATCAGCATCTTGCGCCCGAGATCAAGCTGGGATTTCATTCTCACAATAATCAACAGCTCTCATTCTCACTGACACAGCATTTCGTGAAACTACTGGCAAACAGTACGCGAGGGATAGTGGTAGATGCCAGTCTTTGCGGCATGGGACGAGGCGCAGGTAATACCACGACAGAGCTTGCCGCAAGCTACCTCAACCGCAAGCAGAACTGCCACTATAATCTCGATGCGATACTGGACGCCATCGATACCTATATGGTTTATTTCATCGAACGCTATAAGTGGGGCTATAGCACCTCATATTTCATTGCAGGACTTTACTGCTGTCATGTAAACAATATCGCATATCTGCTCGACCGTCATCGGACGAGCGCAAGAGATATGCGTCATGTAATAGAATCCCTCTCTCCTGACGAAAGGCTGAAATATGACTACGATCTGCTGGAAAGCAAATATCTGGAAAATCAGAGCAGAAATGTGGACGACACAGCTGCACGCGAGCAGCTGAAGCAGGAGCTTCAGAACAAGCGTGTCGTTCTGATCGCTCCGGGGAAAAAATCGCTTTCGTGCAAAGAGACGGTCATGAGCTATATCCGTTCACACGACTGCGCCGTGATCGCGGTGAATGCATTGCTCGGAGAATACGACTATGACTATGCGTTTTTTGTCAATCCCACCAGATATGAATACGCATCAAAAGCCCACCCTGAGAAATTCCACGCAGTCAAGCGTGTGATCCTTTCCAATATCAACGGCACGGATGACGAATACAAGATCTCCTATGAGCACGTGATAAGGCGCGGCTGGAAATACTTTGACAATGCAGTTATATGCTGTCTGCAATTACTGGAATATCTCGGGATCGGCAACGCAGCGATCGTCGGCTTTGACGGTTTCAGAGATGTGTACAACGAGAGCTATGCCGACCCGCTGCTGCCCTCGCTCAATGCAAGTGGGGACTGGGACGCACTCAATCAGGAGATCAAAGCCATGTTCAAAGCGTTCAGGGACGATGCAAAAATATGCTGCAACATCGAATTTCTGACAGAAAGCTATTTTAACGACGGGGAGCACTGAACTATCATGAAGATCAAGGTATCAGACTATGTGATCAGATTTCTTGAGAAAACCGGCTCAAAGCATATGTTCATGCTGCCGGGCGGAGGTGCGATGCACCTTAATGATTCGCTTGGCAGCAGTAAGGTCATAAGCTTTGTCTGCACACAGAATGAACAAGGTGCAGCGATCGCAGCAGAGGGCTATGCGAGAGTGTCGGGAACTCCGGGACTGCTGATGGTAACTACGGGGCCCGGCGGAACAAATGCCATGACGGGTGTTGCGGGCGCGTTTTTGGAATCGACGCCCATGATCGTTATATCAGGTCAGGTCAAGCGATTGGATATGATCCGCGACCAGCATCTGCGGCAGCAAGGTATGCAGGAACTGGATATCATCTCAGCAGTAAGGTCAATGACAAAATATGCTGCCGTGGTAGAAGAGCCTGAAATGGTGCGCTATCATTTGGAGCGGGCACTGTATGCGGCAACGCACGGACGAAAGGGGCCCGTCTGGCTGGATATCCCGTTGGATGTACAGGCAAGCGTTGTAGAAGAGGACTCCCTCGCGGGATACACTCCGTTCGAGCCGCCGCTTCCGCCGACAGACCGTGCCGTGCTTGATATCATCGAACGCCTGAACCACGCGGAACGCCCTGTGATCCTCGCCGGAAACGGTATCCGACTCGCGGGTGCAGAAGAAGCATTTACCGAGCTTGTGCGCGTACTGGGTATCCCTGTACTGACAACATGGAACGGTATTGACCTGATAGAGGAGGAGCATCCTCTTTATTTCGGCAGACCCGGCGGTCTTGGTCATCGGTATGCCAATTTCATTCAACAGAATTCTGATTTCTTCCTGAGCATCGGTGCACGCATGAACCTTTTGCAGACCGGCTATAATTTCGACGGCTTTGCCCGCGCCGCTGAAAAAATCATGGTGGATATAGACCGTTCTGAGCTGAGCAAGATCAATGTGCGGCCGGATATCCGAGTTCAGGCAGATGCGAAGGATTTTATCCTCACATTCCTGCGATATGCGGACAGGATCAAAAAGAACGACCGCGCGGAATGGATGGACTATGCCCGCCGAATGAAGGCACGATATCCGATCGTGCTCCCTGAATATCGGGCACAAAAGGAATTGGTCAACACCTACTGCCTTATTGATACCATCTCTGATATGCTGCAGCCCGATGATGTCTATGTATCGGGCAGCTCAGGCAGCTGCATCGACATCTCCATGCAGGCATTCAAGGTAAAAAAAGGACAACGTGTGTTCTGCACGAAGGGACTCGCCTCGATGGGCTACGGTCTGCCTGCGGCAATCGGTGCGTGCCTTGCCTCAGGCAGAAAACGCACGGTCGGTGTGAACGGAGACGGCGGCTTCGTTATGAACATTCAGGAACTCGAGACGATCCGAAGGCTGAATCTGCCGATCAAGATCTTCGTACTCGCCAACAATGGCTACGGCGCGATACAGGCAACGCAGACAAATGTATTCAACAAGCATTTTGTAGCGTGTAACAGTGAATCAGGACTTTCACTGCCTGATGTTGCGCGGGTCGCGGAGGCATATGGGGTGAAGTCTTTCACGGTCAGTCAGAACGATGCCCTGAAGGAAACTGTTGCGGCAGTGCTGGCCTATGACGGTCCCGCTATCTGCAAGGTCATTACACCGATCGGACTGACTGCTTTTCCGAAGCAGGTGTCCTATAAACGCGCAGACGGGCAGATGGAATCGCTGCCGCTTGAATACATGACTCCGCCGCTCCCTGATGATGAATTCAGGCAGAATATGCTGATCCCGTTATATGAGATGCAGTAATGCAGACTGCTGAAGCTGAAAAGAGGAAAAATGATGAAAACGATCGAAGCCCTTCTTTCAGGGCTGCCCAATATAGAGAACAAACGCGTCTACATCTGGGGCGCAGGGAATACGGCTCTGCTCTTCCGCGAGGGACTTGCGCGTATCCCTCAGCTGAAAATAGAAGCATTCGTCGACAACGATCCTTCAAAGCACAACCAATGCATCGGCAATACACCGATCATACCCGCAGACCAAATGATCATTGACAGCAAGACGTTTGTGATGATATGCACAGGTCAGCCGTCTGCGTTTACGGCGATCACCGCACAGCTCAACGAAATGGGCGTGGAAAGTGCGAACATCGACGCTGCTATCTTCGGTATGTTCCGTGAAGAGATCAAGTCAGCATATGAACTGCTTGATGACGAGGAGTCTAAAAGGGTATATCTTGGACTGCTTGAAAGCAGGATCCTTTGCCGCTTCCCCGCAGACGATCTTATTTGCAGCGAGCAGTATTTCTGCTTTCCGCGCTTTCGCGGGGCGGCAGTAGGAGAGACGTTCATTGATTGCGGTGCGTATGTAGGCGATTCCGTTGAACGGTATATCTGGTCACATGATGGTGTGTTCGGCAAAATTATCGCTTTTGAGCCTGACAGGAAAAATTTCCGTGCAATGAACAGCCGTATGGAACGTCTGAAGCGCGAATGGAATATCGACGAGGAAATGATCAGTTTTTACCCGTACGGCGTAAGCAACGAAGACAGCACACATTATATGGAAAGCTATTCAGGAAACAACGGCTTCGGTTCAAAAATGTCTGAGACAAAAGGTGAAAACTCCGAGGAATGCAGAACGGTCACACTCGCGCCCTTTATCACCGATGGGAACTGCTTTGTCAAGGCTGACATCGAAAGCTATGAATACAAGATGCTGCAGGGAGCTGCTGATGCGATCCAAAAACATATGCCAAAAATGGCGATCTGCATCTATCACAACGCTGTGGACTTCTTCACACTGCCGTTACTGGTGAAAAGTATCTGCCCGACCTACAGACTGTCTGTCAGACACCATTCCGCCACGCTCTCGGAAACCGTGCTTTATGTTCATATCTGAGGTGAGCAGATGACAAGAATAATCAAATCGGCTGTCGTCACCGGACCGAGCGGAACGATCGGCGCCGCGTTGTGCTCGCTTCTTTGTAAAAAAGGGATACGGGTGTATGCGATCTCACGGCCCAGATGCAAAAATCTCGGTAACATACCACAGCACAAGCTTTTGCAGCTTATAGAATGTGATGCGGCAGAACTTCCTTCTCTATGCGAAAAAATAAATCATGCAGACGCATTTTTTCACCTTGCATGGAAGGGCACAGGGCGTGACAGCCGAGACGATCTGAAGATCCAAACGGAGAATATCTCATGTACGCTGGAGGCGGTCGAAACAGCCAAGTCGCTCGGTTGCAGCGTGTTTATCGGCGCGGGATCACACGCAGAATATGGGGTCAGAAACGTACCGCTTGCACCCGATACTCCCTGCTTCCCTGTGACGGGATACGGTGCTGCAAAGCACTGTGCAGGCGTGATGTGCCTTCGCAGGGGCAAACAGATCGGGCTGGACTGCATCTGGATGAGGATCCTGTCGGTATATGGAAAGTACCAGGAGTCGGGTTCTATGCTGACAGATATGATAGGGAAAATGCTGGATGGTGAAAAGCTTTCAGTGACAGAAGGCGATCAGATATGGGATTATCTCTACTGTGACGATTCCGCTGAAGCTATGCTTGCTGCCGCACAAAAGGGCATCGGCGGTGCGGTATATGTCATCGGTTCGGGACAGGCAAGGCCACTCCGCGAGTATATCCGAATCATACGGGATGCGGTGGATCCCACACTGCCGATCGGTTTCGGCGAGATACCCTATACCCCTGGGCAGATCATGCGGCTTGAAGCGGATATCACTTCTTTTACACACGACACAGGATTCGTTCCGCAGATCTCATTTGAAGAAGGCATCAGACGCACAGTTGCATGGAGAAGGGAGCGGAGACTTGCCGAGCACAGAGATCGGTAACGCCATCTTCGCCCACAATAATATACAGCTTCAAGCGAATGCGGACATTATTGAAAGTATGAAACATACAGCAATAAAACGGGATGTGAGCTTCCCGAATCAGATACGGAAGAACACTAAGAAAGGCAGCGCAGTATGAAAAAGAAAATATCCGTTATGCTCCCATGTTATAACGAGGAAAAAAATGCAAGACCGATCTACGAGGCAGTTCGTGATACGATACTAAAGCAATGTCCCGATTACGATTACGAGATACTCTTCATTGACAACAAGAGCAAGGATCAGACCAGAGAGGTCATCCGCGGAATATGCAGAGAAGACAAGCGTGTCCGAGCGATCTTCAATGTCACGAACTTCGGACAGTTCAACAGTCCATACCATGCGCTGCTTCAGACCACGGGAGACTGCACTGTCTGTATGTGCTCGGATTTTCAGGATCCGCCCGCGATGATCCCCAAATTTGTACGTGAATGGGAAAACGGATACAAAATCGTCATTGGGATCAAGACAAAAAGCAAGGAGAATCCGCTGATCTATTTCCTGCGCGGTATTTACTATAAGCTGATAAGAAAAATGAGCCGCACCGATCAGATCGAACAGTTTACGGGCTTCGGACTGTATGACAGGAGCTTCGTTGAAACGCTGAAGGAACTCCACGATCCGCAGCCGTATATCCGAGGTATCGTGGCGGAGCTCGGTCCTGAACGCAAGGAGATCGAATATACACAACAGAAGCGACGTTCAGGCAGGACCAGCAATAATTTCTTCAGCTTGTACGATGCGGCAATGGTCGGCTTTACGAGCTACACGAAGGCAGGACTGCGTATCGCGACCTTTTTCGGGTTCCTGATCTCCGCCTTCAGCTTTGTGATCGGTCTGCTGTATTTCGTATTGAAACTGCTGCGTTGGAATGAATTCTCTGCGGGCTCAGCACCTGTGACGATCGGCCAGTTTTTCCTTGGCGGCATTCAGCTTGCATTTCTTGGACTGCTCGGCGAATATGTTATGGCAATAAATGCACGAGTGATGAACAGGCCACTTGTAGTTGAGGAGGAGCGGATCAATTTCCCGAGTACGGAAGCAGAGCATATCGCACAAGTCGGTTCACAATATGCAGAAAAGATCCTTTTGGCTCGCACAATTGCGTGCAACGGCGGAGACGCTGCAAAAATCGCTGCTGAAACCGGACTCTCTCAGGAGACTGCACAGCTTATTCTGGACGACACGTCCAACTCTAAACAAGAATAAAAACAAACAGCCCATACCAACAAGGTATGGGCTGTATTTTATTCGTCAAGCTCCGACGCTCACAGCAGTTCAATAGAATCCGTGCGTATCGCCGCGATCTCAACACTGTGTCCGAATTTATCGCGAATGACATCGGCAATTTCATTTGTATACCCCGGAGCAATAATGAGTATGCAGTCAACCGGATCCTCAAAATAGGCGTTCGGCGCAACGATCGGAATGTGCGTTGCCGGGGAATAGCGTCCCTGCTTAAACGGCGCAGAATCAATGATATACGCTATCTCCTGCGAGATATCTGCAGTCGACAGTGCCGCAAATGCCTGATGGCTCGCGCCCCAGACTGCAATTTTCGATCCCTTCTGCTGCCTGCTTGAGACGTATTTGCCAAGCGCATCCGAAAGGCTGCTGCGGACAGCGGTCAGTCCGCTGACATCGGTCATGGACCGCTTTTTCACGATCATTGACAGTGTATCGCGGTTTACGGTCGTGCTTTCAATGACTGTGAAGCCGTTGCGATTCAGCAGAAAACGGAGCGTTTCCTCGGAATAATATGCAATATGGTCCCGCATGAGCTCATAATAGCTGCTGTGATGGAGAATATAATCCATACTCGGCGCGGTGATCAGTCCGCAACCGTTTTCAGTAAGATTGCGGTAAATGCAGCGCAGCATGGTATTGGGTGCAGGCTGATGCTCGATAAAATTAAAAGAAAGAAATGCGTCAAAAGGCGCACCTTCAATTACGGTATCCGCGGTTTCTGTGAATCCGCTGCTGATGTTCAAGCCTTTTTTTCTGCCGATCTCAACCAGCTCGGGCTTGTGCTCAATGCCGTATGCATCCACAGGAAATTCCGACAGGATATCCAGAAATTCCCCCTGCCCGCACCCGACTTCGACGATCTTTTTGCCTTTCAAACCGCACAGGTCAATAAAGTGTCGATATTGTTCACGGCGTAACTGCGCAGCCGTAGTGCTGACACCACCCGCACGGATAGTATCACGAAAATAGGGTACCGGCTCGCATTCCAGCTGGATCAGCCCGCACGCAGAACACTGGATCATCGGAAGATCCATTCCATTGTCCTGAGTGAGCTCATCCTGCAGGGGAATGTTCTGTGCCCCTGACGGTTGGTTAGTAAGTGTCAGAAGAAAGCCGTCCCGACCGAGGGCTTCTCCACAAACGATACATCTTTTCATTTTGCCTCCTTCATCGCCGCGATCATTTTTCTGATACCGTCTGAAAAAGCCGTCCGCGGTTTCCAGTCAAACATCCCCTTGACCTTGGCGGTATCAGGAATGACGGACATCGCACTCTCTGCACTTTGCTGAAATCCGCCAAAATTCAAAATACTGGAACTGCCTGTAACAGCATACATCTCCTCAATGAAACCTCTGAGCCTGCGAATATCATCCGTCGCGATATTAAAAATGCAGTTATCCGCTTTCCTTATCCGATCTGCATTATTATATATCGTCAGAATCAGGTCAGTCATATCGCTGATATACATAAAATTCCAGTAATGCATACCAGCCGAAAAATCCAACGGCTCATTTTTCAGCATCCCGCGTACTGACGAATAGATCAGGGACCACGGATGATCATCCGAACCGTAAACGCTGAAAATTCGGGCATGGATAAACTGTATATCGTTGCTTTCACAGATTTCTCTTGCACGGTTTGCAAAAGCAAGCTTTGCTGCGCCATACGGAGATCCCGGCGCACATACAGCATCCTCGCTAAACGGACCATTCCGGATACCGTATTCGCTGCGTGAGCCTGCAAATACAAATTTCCGACACCCAAGCTCCACCGCACTTTGCAGGACCTCAACAGAATCCGAAGCAGCGCGCAGGTGAATGGTATCGTCACCGATCTGCTCACGGTTTACACCCGGCCATGCAAAATGAAAAAAGCCATCGATCGGGATATTTCGCAGTGCTTCCGCAGATGAGATCTTGGTGAGCGGTATCATCATCGGGACGATCCTCTCATTTTTTGGCAGCAGCGCCGCGTTCTTGCTGTCAGGTCGGATCACTGCATAGACCCTGAATCCCTCCGCGCATAAGTCCTCTGCCAGATGTCTGCCTAAAAAGCCGGTTGCGCCCGTTAATACAACGTTTTTCATATGAAACCCTCCCGCTGTAAGATCATCATGCAATCGCCCCCGAATATCCGATTTTATTATAACATAAGCCACTGCATAAATCAATCCCGAGGTCAGCCCTCGGGATCTTTCTTTTTAAGATGTATTATAAGTGCGGTCACGAGCAGAGCCGCTCCGACGACTGCACACGCCAACAGCGGCAGTATCACAACAATAAATGGCAGTCCCAGCCTGCCCGCGAGGAATATCGCGGTCGGAGCGTCCGCGCCTCCGATGATGCCGACGGACTCAACCTGTCGGCTCGCACTGAGCACGAGGTACGCGGCAAACGCGGCAAGTCCGAGCGCTCCGCCGCCGAACAGAGCTGCTCCCGCGATGACTAAGCCTTTTTTCATGGCGTCACTCCTCGTCCTCGTCGTAGAATACGTTGTAGGCGACAGCGCGGTGGCTGTAGGTGCTGATGACGAGTCCGATGACCGCGTACATACTCAGCATAGCCGTACCGCCGCCGCTCAGGAACGGCAGAGGTATACCGATAACAGGCGCTACCTTGAGCACCATGCCGATGTTCATGAGGCAGTGGGTGAAGAAGAGTCCGAACGCACCCATACAGATGAAGCGCCCGAGGCGGTCGCGGGTAATGCGGCTGTCGGCGAAGATTTTCAGCACGATGTACGCGAGCACGATGATTATGCCTATCGAGCCCACGAAGCCGAAGACCTGTCCGACGTGAGCGAAAATGAAGTCATTGTGGAGCTCGGGGACGTAGATATAGTCCTTCTTGCCGTCGAATATGCCCTTGCCGAAGATACCGCCCGACTTTATGGCGGCGAGTCCGAGGTCCTGCTGGTACTCGATGTTCTCGGGGTCTGTGCCTGGGTGGAAGAGTATGAGTATTCGCTGCTTGTGGAACGAGCTCAGGAAGTTGAACCACATCACGGCTACTACTCCCGCTATCGCGAACGGCGCAGCTACGAGGTATTTCCACGAAATCTTCGCGGACACGAGCATGAAGCCGAATATCGCCGCGAACACGATAGCTGTACCGTAGTCGCCCTGCAGGGCAACGATACCGATGGGGACGGCTCCGTGAATGAGCAGCAGCAGCATATGCAGCGGCTTGTTCATATCCTCCTCGTCGCGCGAGAGGTGGTAGCTGAACGTGAGTATGAACGCTATCTTCATTATCTCCGACGGCTGCATACTGACGCCGAATATACGTATCCAGCCCTGGTCGTCGGCGCCCTCGCGCTGGTAGCCGAGCGGCGTGAACGGCAGTGCCACGAGCACGAGCGTTATCGGCACGAATATCCACCACAGCTTGACGAGCTTGCGGTAGTCGATACACGATATGATATACGCGGCGACGATACCGAGTCCCATTGATATGAGCTGGGTCTGCCAGTAGCTGTTGCCGACGCCCTCGTTCTTGCTGATACCGCTCTTGACTATCGACCATATCAGTATCGTACTGATACACGCGCAGAGCGTTACCGCGAACAGCAGACCGAGGTCGATATTATGCTTGTTTGCGGGTAATTTCTTGAATACTGATCCCATTTTTATTGTTTCCTTTTTGTTTTTTCTGTAAACCCTGTAGGGGCGGACCCACGTGTCCGCCCGTCGGACAGGAGGCTGTTTGCGGGCGCACACACGGGTTCGCCCCTACGACTGTGCGCTCAAGTGCCGTCCTGCCAGTATTTGCGGTCGAGGCTGCGGTACTGCGCGGCGGCGGCGACGTGTCTGCGGGTGATGACCTCGCTGTTATTGAGGTCTGCTATAGTGCGCGCGACCTTTAATATCCTGTCGTAGGCGCGGGCGCTGAGTCCGAGGCTGTCGAAAACGCTCTTCATCATAGCATCCGCGCCCTCGTCCATGGGACACATCTCGCGGAGCTTATCGGGCGTGATGAGCGCATTGCAGGTGATATCCGTCCCGCGGAAGCGCTCCGCCTGTATCTCCCTCGCCGCCATCACGCGGGCGCGTATATCCGCCGAGGACTCCTCGCTCGCCTTTGAGGAGAGGTCGTCGTACTCCACGGGTGCGACGTCGATGTGGAGGTCGAAGCGGTCGAGGAGCGGTCCCGAGATCTTCGAGAGGTACGCCGAGACCTTCTTCTGCGTGCATATACACTTGCGCTTCGGGTGACCGTAATATCCGCACGGACACGGGTTCATCGCGCCTATCAGCATTATCGTGCACGGGTAGGTTATCGTGCCCGAGGCGCGCGCTATCGTGACCTTTCTGTCCTCGAGCGGCTGACGCATTATCTCGAGGGTACGGCGGTCGAACTCCGCGAGCTCGTCGAGGAAGAGCAGACCGTTGTGCGCGAGGGATATCTCGCCCGGCTGAGGTATACTGCCGCCGCCAGCGAGTCCCGCAGAGGATATCGTGTGGTGCGGCGAGCGGAACGGGCGCTTCGTGATTATGGGAGTATCGGCGTCGAGCAGACCCGATATCGAGTGTATCTTCGTAGTTTCGAGCGCCTCCTCGAAGGTCAGCGGCGGGAGTATCGACGGCATACGCTTCGCAAGCATACTCTTGCCGCTCCCGGGAGCGCCGATGAGCAGGGCGTTGTGACCTCCCGCGGCGGCTATCTCGAGTGCCTTCTTCGCCGACTGCTGTCCGCGCACGTCCGCGAAGTCGAGAGTCTCGTTGTACGCGGCTTCGGGAGGTATGTAGTGCTCGCAGGGAGCCATGAGCTCCTCGCCGCGGAAGTGCAGTATCAGCTGCTCCGCGCTCCTTACGGCGTAGACGTCTATGCCCGCTATGACCGAAGCCTCGCGTGCGTTCGCCTCGGGGACGAACACGCTCTTCATGCCCTTTTCGCGGGCGAGCATCACCATCGGGAGCACGCCGTTCACGCGGCGGACGTCGCCGTTGAGCGAGAGCTCACCTATGAACGCGGCGTCCTCGGGGATGTCGTCTATCATTCGCATTGCGCGCAGTATAGCCATAAATATCGCCGTATCATGCACCGAGCCGCTCTTCTTCATATCGGCGGGCGCGAGGTTGACCATGACCGACGCTACGGGGAAGTTTATCCCGCACGACCTCATTGCCGCGCGTATCCTGTCGCGGCTCTCCTTTATGACGGTGTCGGTGAGTCCGTCTATCTCGAAGTAGGGCTGACCGCGGCTGATGTCTATCTCCACGTCGACGGGGAAGGCATTCAGCCCGAAAAGCCCGAGGCTCGCAACTTTAGCAAACATATCCTTGACCTCCTTACTGAATGTCGAAGGGCTCGTCCGAGAAGCCCGCGTCGGGCTCGAACATATCTCCGTCGGGGAGCTCGGGAGCCGCCATAGTCACAGGTACGGGAGCCGCAGAGGCATCGAGCGAGATGTCCTCCATCACGGGCTCGGGAGCTTCAATGCCCGTCATTTCGGGCAGAACGGGCTCGGGGCGGTACTCCGCCGCAGTCACTCTCTCGGCGGGAGCTGCCCTCTTCTCCTCGGGAGCCGTACGGTACTCGGACATATATCGCGAGGTGTAGGTCGGGTGCTCCATTGATTCGATGTAGTGCAGGCTGAAATGCGGCCAGCCCTCGGTCCTGACGAGCTGCTGATAGTCCGCATAGACCTTGAAGCACGGGAAGGTGAGCACTACTCCGATAACACCGATGATAAACGTGATGATACCGATAGCTGAGGACGAAAGGAACGACGCAAGAACGAGCAGCGCATACCCGATAAACAGCCCGATGTGTATCACCTTCCACCTGAAAAAGGCGAGGAATGACATCGCGGTCACGAATATGAGCTCTGCGGTCTGCGTGAAGAGGAAGGGCACGCTCGTGGAGCTGCTGAAAAGCGACGGGATCCACGATACGAGCGGCATTGCGGCGCCGCAGTAGGTGATGAACAGCATGACGAGCGAGACTCCCGCTGTGTAGACGAACACATTGCGTGAGAACGTGTCGATGGCTGCCTTTCGCGACGCGCACACGGCGTAGTGACCGTGGTCGGGCAATTCCTCGTATTTAGAGTCGGGCACGGCGCTCCCTCCTTTCGCATTGGTACAATAAATATATTATACCACTATTTGCGAAAAATGTAAACATACTACGATTATTTTGCCCACAAATGAAAATCGAAAAATCCCGATGCAAGCTCGGGATTTTCAACACTATTTTTTCTCGTTCTTCTTATTTTTTCTTGAAAAAGGATTGAAAATCTTTTTATCCTTAATACATTTGCGAACATACAAAAAGCTACCAAACACTGCCGCCGCAATTAATCCATATTTTAAAGCATCTATATTGTTTGATGTCTCTATTTCATAATCATCATCTTCTGAATCGTTTTCATCGTTGTTCCCTTCTAATAAATCCTTAAAGGGGTCGTTTTCTTCCTCTTCCTGTTTTTTCAGCCTTCGCTCTTCTCTTAATTCCTCTTTAGCTCTATCAAGAATAGAGCTATCATTCTCTATCATATCATCTATTTCGTTCTGAGTTTCATCGTCCCATAAATCATATTCGTAAATTGGACTATTGGGCTTCTCAGCCCAACCAACTCCTTTTGAACAATGCTCTTCTCCCTTTGATGTTAAGTTATACTCGCCCACTCTCCCGTCCAAATGTCCTAATAGTTTTAACAGATGTTTTATTACATAAGCAGAAACTCCGTATTTCTCGCCTATTCTACTTGCTGTCTTTCTCATAGAACACCTCCATGTTAGTTCTATTCCTGTTCCCCGAAGGCGCGTACCGCCTTCATCATTATCGCGCACTCGAGGCGCTTCTTCTCGAGCTGGCACGATATCTTGTGCGCGGCTCTGATGTCGCCCATATACTGGTAATTGTTCGCGTTACAGCCGCCGCTGCAATAGAACTTCGCCCAGCACTTGCGGCAGTCGGGCTTGGAGTAGACATGAGCCGCCGCGAAGTCGGCTTTCATCTCCTTATTGAAGGTGCCCTCGTCGATGTTGCCCATCTTGTACTCGTCAATGCCCACGAACTGGTGACACGGGAAGATGTCGCCGTCGGGAGTTATAGCCACGTAGTCGTTGCCGCAGCCGCAGCCGCGAAGCCTCTTTATCGCGCACGGACCCTGGTCGAGGTCGAGCATGAAGTGGAAGAAGTTGAACTTCTTGCCCTGCTTCTCGCTGTCGATTATCCTCTTCGCGAGCACCTCGTACTCCTTGAACACGGCGGGGAGCTCCTTTTCCGTGAGGGCGTACTCGTCGGAATCGCCGACAACGGGCTCGACGGATATCTGGTCGAATCCAGCCTCATACAGCGCGAAAACATCGTTGGAGAAGTCGAGGTTCTTCTTGGTGAAGGTTCCGCGGACGTAGTATTCCTTGTCGCCTCTGCCCTCGACGAGCTTCTTGTACTTGGGCATGATGATGTCGTAGCAGCCCTGCCCGTTCGGGAGCACACGGAAGTAGTCATTGACCTCCTTGCGTCCGTCGATGGAGAGCACGACGTTGGACATCTCCCTGTTGATGAAGTCTATCTTCTCGTCGTCAAGGAGCAGACCGTTGGTCGTGATAGTGAAGCGGAACTTCTTGCCGTACTCAGCCTCGCGCGAGCGTGCGTACTCCACGACCTGCTTCACGACACCGAAGTTCATGAGCGGCTCGCCGCCGAAGAAGTCGAGCTCGAGATTGGGGCGGTCGCCCGAATTCTCGAGCAGGAAGTCGATAGCGTGCTTGCCCGTCTCGAACGACATGAGCTTTCTGCCCTTGCCGAAGTCGCCCGTCGAGGCGAAGCAGTACTTGCACCTCAGCTGGCAGTCGTGGGCTATATTCAGGCACATAGCCTTCACGGGCGAGGCTACGGAGTACCTTGCGTACTTCTCGTAGTCGTCCTCTGAGAAGAGTATCTTATCGCCGTAGAGCTCCACTATCTCCTGATAGCAGGACTCGATATCCTCGGGCGTGTATGAGCGCGAGAGCTTATCCACGACCTTCTGCGGACATTTTTCCTCAAACGGCGGCTCAACGTTGTCGAGGAGGTCGTACGTCAGCTCGTCGACGATATGCACTCCGCCGCTGTTCACGTCAAGAACGATGTTGAATCCGTTCAGCTTGTACTTATGTATCATTGACAATCCCTCTTCAGATTTAAAAAATTTGAGGCAGCATTCACATACTGCCTCACAATAAGTCTTGAAATCGCTTCAACTTATCTCTCGCACTTCTGATTTGCAACTGTGCAGGAAGTCTTGCAGGCAGACTGGCATGAAGCCTGACACTTGCCGCAGCCGCCCTTCTTAGCGGACTCCTTGAGATTAGCCTTGTTGATAGTCTGGATGTGTTTCATGTTCTTATCCTCCTAAAGCTATGCGGTTTCATAGCCGCACTATATATATTAAAGCTATTATATCACACCGCGCCTGAAATTTCAATAGAATTTTTGGCGTTATCTGTAATTTTGTGGAATTTTGACAACTTGGCTGTTGATACGATATCCAAACAGCACAAATGCAATTATCCTCATATAGCCCTATATAAATAACTTATTAATATTATTGCTGTATTAACAAAAGCTTGACGGGCGGGCGAGGGCGCCCGCCCCTACGAATCCAACTCTATCAGCTTCTCAAAATCGTCGTCTATCTGCTGTTTGAGGCTGTCTATCTCGGAGCACTTGCTGCTCATCAGCTCGTAGTCGGAGTAGACCTCCTCCCTGCCTATCTCCTCGGTCAGGAGGTCGATACGCGCCTGTAGCTCGTCGATCTCCTTCTCAAGGCGGCGCATCTCGTTCTTGCGGGCGGCGTCGGCGCTGCGCTGCTGCTTCGAGCGGTAGCTGCGCTCGTTCTTCTCCTTTGCAGCCTCGGCAGCCTTCGCGAACTTCGCCGCGTCCGCGATACGCTTCTCCTCCGCCTGCTCGTCGCGCAGCACATCGAGGTACTTCGCGAAGCCGTAGTTGTGCTCGCGGAAGCCGCCCTCGGTCAGCTCGATGAGGCGGTCGGCTATCCTGCTGAGGAGGTAGCGGTCGTGCGAGACGAATATCACCGTGCCCGTATATTCGGCGAGCGCCTCCTCTATCGCCTCCTTGGACGCGAGGTCGAGGTGGTTCGTGGGCTCGTCGAGGATGAGCACGTTGCCGTGCTCCTGCATCATTATCGCAAAGCAGAGCTTCGCGCGCTCGCCTCCGCTGATGACGCCCGTCTCCTTGAAGACGTTCTCGCCCGTGAAGCGCACCTGTGCGAGCAGATTGCGCACCTCGAGGTCGGACAGCGACGGGTAGCGGCTGTGGAGCTCCTCCATTACCGTGAGCTCGCGGTTGAGGTTGGTGCTCTCCTGCTCAAAATAGGAAATCTTGATGTTGCTGTTCCAGCGGACAACGCCCTTGTGCGGAAGCTTCTCCTGTATTATCTTCAGCAGGGTCGACTTGCCTATGCCGTTGTCGCCGATAATGCCTATTTTCTCGCCTCTGCGGACTTCAAAGCTTATCTCGTCGACGAGCGTTTTCCGCTCGGCGCCCTCGCCTACGGAGATATCGACGCTCTTGACCTTGAGCACGTCGAGCGGCGGCTCTACGGCGTAGGTGAAGCGTATCTTCGCGCGCTTGGTGTCGTGGAAGGGCTTCTCTATGCGCTCTATCTTTTCAAGCTGTGTGCGGCGGCTCTGAGCCATTTTCGTCGTGGACGCGCGCACGAGGTTCCTCGCGACGTAGTCCTCCATCTTCGCTATCTGCTTCTGCTGCTGGGCGTACTCCTTCTCGCGGCGGG
>JAUMVH010000022.1 GCA_030530245.1 Ruminococcus sp. | reverse complement strand
GTAGTAGTGGTCTCTTCGGTTGTAGTCTCGGCAGTCGTCTCCTCGGTGGTAGTTGTCGTGGTCGTAGTTGTAGTAGTCTCGGTGGTGGTAGTGGTAGTTTCCGCTGCCTTCTCGGTGACGAATACTGTGTAGTTCATACAAGCGCCGCTCATGCCGTTAGTACCGAGGGTGAGCGCCTCGCCCTCGTTCAGCTCCTTGCTGAAAAGTCCGAACGGTCTTACCTCCTCGCCGTCGTTTATCTCGATAACTGTACGCTCCCTTGTAAAGCTGTCGAGCCACGAGGGCGGAGTCGTAACTCTGTTGTCGAGAGCCACATACACGGTAATATCCTTAGCCGCCGTGATAACAGCGAGGTCGGAGTCGGTCTTCTTGGAGTCGCAGGCTGTGAGGATATGCTCAACATTTACATCAGTAAAGGGAAGAGAAGCGATAGTGTGCTCGCGGTCAGCGAAAGCCTTGTCGCCGACCTTGACATTCTCGGCAATGTTCCAGAGGAAGCCATAGGAAGCGTCCTTGGGTTCGAGCTTGCTGATGAGCGAGCTCTTTATCTCCTCCTGCGGAGGCTGATAGGGCTCGTCGCCGCCGCCCGAGACTGAACCCGCGTTGTACGCCTTCTGCTGCATACGACCCGCGAGGTCGATGACCGTAGCCTTGGCTTGGTCGGGAGTCTGAGCGGTATAGCTGTACATATTGAGGTCAAAGTTATCGTAGCCGTCGCCGCCCGACTTGAGGTTGCCTATCTGCGCGGCTTCATTTCGGCTGTACACTATCTTGTACGCGAGATTGCTTCCCATAGTGCAGCTGTCGAACTTGTCGTTGTACGACTTTATCGTGCCCGAGTAGGCGTCGCTGCCCATATTTACCGCATCGAGCGGGAGGTTGGTCTTCTCGTAGTAGTTGGACTCGGAAAACACCTTCGAGTTGTAAGAGGCTCCGATACCGTACTGCTTATTTGTCAGGAAGTAGTTGTTGTAGCTGTGAACGTGCGCATTTCTTGCGCGGGGATTACGTGATTCCGTGTTGTTGAACCAGTTGTGGTGGTAGGTTATCCAGTCCTGCATATGCGAGGTGCCGCCGCCTACGAGAGAGGTCTTGTGGCAGTCCTTGTACACGTTGTAGGAGACTGTAACGTAGTTCGTCCACTTGATATCGGTCGAGCCGTCGCCGTCAGCCTTGTCGTCGTCGACTATGCCGTTGCCCGCGAAGGCGTTGTAGCCTGACTCGAGAGTGTTGTTGTGCACCCACATATGCTCCGACTTGCTGTCGGAGGAGCCTGTCATAGAGATACCGTCATCGGGGTACTTGCCGAGCCAGAGGTTGCGCACCTCGCAGCCCTTGGAGCGCTTCATCTCGAAGCCCCATTTATCGAGGTTCGCGTCGTAGCCGATACCCTCTATGGTAACATTTTCCGCATTCTGGAGATACAGCATACTTGAGCCGTCGTTCTGCTGACCGTCGTTAGCCTTTGCTCCCGCGGGAACTCCGATGGTGCCGATGAATCTGAATACCACGTTGCTCGGCTTGGCACTGTAGAAGATGTTGTAAAGACCTGTCTTGCCGCCGTAGGTGATGCTGTCCTTGTTGGAGTTGGTGACGTAGATGACAGTCGCGCCCGATTTAAGCGTACCGTCGTCGTTGTAGGCGCCGACGCCCTGATAGTTGTAGTGGGCGTAGCCGCTCCTGTCGAACGCCATGGTGGTTATCGTGCAGGTCGCCGCTCCCGATGAGCCCTCGACCCTGATGTCGTACTTGGTATTGCCTTTGAGACCGGGGATATCGACGCGGCTGCCGCGTATGAGCTGCGAGTCAACGGCTGTGAACGAGCCGCTGCCAGACTGCGCGTAGCTGACCTTGATATTGTTTCCGAGCTTGGAGCTGTCCCACTCGACGAACGCCTCCTCGAACCAGCCGCCGCAGAGCTTGACAGCGTCGGAAACGTTCGTGCCGCCCTGCTGTCCCTGCTGACCCTGCTGTCCGCTCGAATCGCCGTTTATGTAGGCGGGAGTCCAGTTGTTCATATAGTTTTTGATGTTGATGTTAGCGGCATCGCTGTCGGACACGGTGTGACCCTTTCTCTGTGAGAGGTCGACCTTCGTGCCGTTCGTGAGCTTGGTGCCGTTCTCCTTGAAGCCGTCGACGGTCTCGGGCTGAACGCCGCTCATGGAGTACCAGCCCTCGGCGCGTATCATATTGCTGTTCTGGAGTGTAGTGTTCACGAAGAGCACCTTCGCGGTCTGCGCCCACGGTCTGCCGAGGTAGCCGGGAGTAACGGAAAGCTGCGAATTTGCGGTAACATTGCAGTTGTAGAAGAGGTAGCCCGTGTACGGGTCGCCCTGACTTCTCGCGGCGGTGATATAGCCGCCCGTCGTGCCCGAGCTGTAGCCCTTCCAGCGGAGCTCACAGCCGTCGAAAACGGCATTGCTTCCGCCGAATATGTAGTCGGTCTGTCCCTCGATGAGGCAGTTCTTGTAGTACTGCGGCGAGCCGCCCGTGTAGAGCGTGTCCTGACTCGAGAGGAACTGACAGTTCAGGAACTCGCAGTAGGAGGTGTCAGCCGACAGAGCGGCGGCACGCTCGGTGTAAGCCTTTGACTTCACGTCAACGCCCTGATTGCGCTGAACGGTGAGCGTTTCGTTGGTGCACTCGACGCCGTCAGCGAGCTCCTCGTTTGTGATATAGCGGTTGAACGAGTTCTCGAAGACGATGTTCTTCGCCTTGAAGTTGGTAGCCTTGGGCCAGAGCTGTACAGTCGCGCCCCAGCGGTAATTCGCGACGTTCTTGCCCGACTTTGAAGCCGCGAGCGAGGCGTCGTAGTAGCCCTTGGAGTTGGCGCTGTAGTATTTGTAGCCGATACCGTAGTACCACGTGAGGACGGCGTCGCCCTTGGAGGGCTCGTCGTTCACGAAGGTGATATACGGGGTCTGCACCACTACCTGCTGGCGGTAAGTACCGGGAGCGATGTGGATAGTGACGCGGTCGTTTTCGCTTGAGGGATTGAGACTTGCCGCCCTGTTAACGGCGTCCTGAACAGTTGAGAAGTTGTTTGCCTTACCTGAATAGCCTACATACAGGTCCGTGCCTGCGGCGTTGGCAGTCCTCTGAGGAAACGCGAGGAGCTGACTCACCAGCATACACACGACGGCAAACACCGCCACAACAGTCAGAGTTTGTTTTCTTGCTCTGCTGTTCATAATAATACTCCTTTTCCATACGCTTGTTTGGGCAAATTTAACAGTTTACCTTCTGCAAGGCATACTATTTATCATATTATATCATAATGTGAACGATTTGTAAATGACTTTTTGTGCTTCGGGACTGATATATTATACATGATTTGCGCGGAAGCATAATGGTGCGATAGTTCATTCCCGCGACGGCAGAAAAAAGGAGCACCGAAGTGCTCCCTTGGATTTTATTATTCGACCGTAACGCTCTTGGCGAGGTTGCGGGGCTTGTCGACATCGAGTCCCTTCGCTACCGATACGTAGTAGCCGAGGAGCTGGAGCGGCACCACCGCAAGGCTCGCCGCGAAGAGCGGGTCTGTCTTGGGGATATATGCCGTGAAATCGGCGTTGTCCTCGACGCTGTAGTTGCCGTAGGTGGTCAGTCCCATGATGTACGCACCGCGTGACTTGCACTCGACCATGTTCGATACGGTCTTCTCGAAGAGGTTCTGCTGAGTGAGCACGCTGATGACGAGGGTGCCGTTCTCGATGAGCGAGATGGGACCGTGCTTGAGCTCGCCCGCCGCGTATGCCTCGGAGTGGATATAGCTTATCTCCTTCATTTTGAGGCTTCCCTCGAGGCTTACAGCATAGTCGATGCCGCGTCCGATGAAGAAGGCGTCGTGGATATTCGCGAACTTAGCTGCGAACCACTGGAGGCGCTCCTTGTCCTCGAGTATCTTCGAGACCTTGTCGGGGATAGTCTGTATCTCCGCGAGGAGCTCCGCGAAACGCTCGTCCGTTATCTCTCCGCGAACCTTCGAGAGCTGCATTGCGAGCAGGTAGCCCGCGATGAGCTGTGTGCTGTATGCCTTTGTCGTAGCGACCGATATCTCGGGACCCGCGAGCGTGTAGAACACGTTATCGGCGTCGCGCGCGATGTTCGAGCCGATGGCGTTCACGATACCGAGCGTCTTTACGCCGTTTTCCTTCGCGAGCGTAAGAGCGGCGCGGCTGTCGGCAGTCTCGCCCGACTGGCTGATTATGATGGCGAGGCTCTTTTTGTTGAGAGGCATCTTTCTGTATCTGAACTCCGACGCGAGCTCAACGCGCACGGGGATAGAGGTCAGCTCCTCGATGACGTACTGTATCGCCATACCCACGTGGTACGCCGAGCCGCACGCTACGATGTATATCTGCTGTATCTCGCGCACCTCTTCGTCGCTGAGTCCGAACTCGCCGAGGACTATATTGCCGTCCTTGACTACGGAGTTGATGGTGTCGCGTATCACCTTGGGCTGCTCGTGTATCTCCTTGAGCATGAAGTGCTCGTAGCCGCCCTTTTCGGCAGCCTCCGCGTCCCACTTTATCTCCACGAGCTCCTTGGTTATCTCCTCGCGGTCGATGTTGTAGAACGTAACGGCGCCCTTTTCAAGCTTGGCAATCTCCATATTGCCGATGTAGTAGACGTTTCTCGTATACTTGAGTATCGCGGGAACATCGGACGCGACGTAGGTCTCGCCGCCCGAAATGCCGATTATCATCGGGCTGTCCTTGCGCGCGGTGTATATCTCGTTCGGGAAGTCCTTGAACATCACGCAGAGCGCATACGAGCCGCGGATACGTACCATAGCGCGCGCGATGGAGTCCACGGGACCGAGACCGTACTTCTTGTAGTAGTAGTCGACGAGCTTGACCGCTACCTCGGTATCGGTCTGCGACTTGAACTCATAGCCGCTCTTGGTGAGCTTCTCCTTGAGCTCCTGATAGTTCTCGATTATACCGTTGTGGACGGCGATAACGTTGCCGTCGTCGCTCGAATGGGGGTGGGCGTTGAGGGTGGAGGGCTCTCCGTGAGTAGCCCAGCGCGTGTGACCGATACCGCAGCTGCCCTTCACAGCCTTGCCGCCGTTGGTCTTTTCAACGAGCACCTTCAGCTTGCCCTTTGCCTTCACTATCTCTGTATCATTGCTGCCGTCGCGGACTGCGATACCCGCGGAGTCATAGCCCCTGTATTCGAGCTTTGAGAGTCCGTCGAGCAGTATCGGAGCCGCCTGTGCAGCGCCTGTAAATCCGACTATTCCACACATAGATGTTGTCCTCCTGTGATTTGCGGCAGTCTGCCGCAGATTCTATTTTAATTATACAAGCAAGTTGTGATTTTGTCAATGTTTTTGATTGCAGAGTGGGACGTCGAGGACGCCGTCCCCTACATTCTGAGCTCTTAAACGAGGCTCAGCTGGTTGCTGTCGCCGAGCTCCTTGGCGGGCTTGCCTGCTGCGGGTACCGACTTCGCGCGGTACTTCTCGAGCTCGGGAGCTTCCTCCTCCGTTATCACCTTCGCCGACGCGAGCTGCGCATTCTTCCTCAGCGTTATCACCTGCACGCCCTGCGAATCACGTGTGGACTTCGGCAGTATCATTCCCGAATTGAACACGAGCGCGTGTCCCGATGTCGTGCGCAGGAGGATGTCCTTCTCCTCGGTCACGAATACGGCTCCCACGAGCGGCGACTTGTCCGAGTAGGCGTTCGCGAGCTTCTTGCGGTTGGTCTTGGTCTCGTACGATTTGAGCGGTATCTTCGCGGCTTTTCCGTTCTCGAAGAAGAATATGATGTAGCCGCTGTAGTCGGTGGTCGGTATCATCAGGCGGAGGTTCTCGCCCTCGTCGAAGCTCAGCTTCGCAGGGACGTAGTCGCCCATGACGCTTGCCTTCGTGTCGTCAAACGCGCTTGCCTTTGACTTGTAAGCCTGCGCCTTGTCCGAGAAGAAGATGAGGTCGGTCTTGTTGGTAGCCTCGAAGGTCTGGCTGATGTAGTCGCCGTCCTTGAGCTTCTGCTCGCCGCTCATACGGAGCGACTGCGGGGTTATCTTCTTGAAGTAGCCGCTCTCGGAGACGAACAGATTTACCGCGTAATCGGGCGTATCGTCAACGTCCTCCTCGTCCTCGACGTCGGACTGGTAGTAGAAGAAGGTGCGGCGCGGCTGAGCGTAATTCTTGGAGACCTCTTTGAGCTCCTCAATGATTATCTTGCGTATCTTCTTCTTGTCGCGGAGGATATCCTCCATTTCCTCGATGTCCTTGCGGAGCTGGTCGACCTCCTCGACGCGGCGGAGAATGTACTGGCAGTTGATGTTGCGGAGCTTTATCTCGGCGACGTATTCCGCCTGCACCTCGTCAATGCCGAAGCCTATCATCAGGTTCGGTACAACGTCCGCTTCCTCCTCGGTCTCGCGGATTATCTTTATCGCCTTGTCGATGTCGAGCAGTATCTTCGAGAGCGCTTCGAGCAGGTGGAGCTTCTCCTTCTTCTTTTGGAGGTCGAAGTAGGTGCGGCGCATTACGCACTCCTCGCGGAAGGCAGTCCACTCGGTGAGTATCTCGCGCACGCCCATTACCTTCGGTGTTCCCGCGATGAGGATATTGAAGTTGCAGGGGTAGCTGTCCTGTAAGGGCGTCAGGCGGAAGAGCTTCTGCATGAGCTTGTCGGGGTCGACGCCGCGCTTGAGGTCGATGGCAAGCTTCAGACCGTTGATGTCGGTCTCGTCGCGGACGTACGATATATCGCGTATCTTGCCCGCCTTGATGAGCTCGATTATCTTGTCCTGTATAGCCTCTACAGTGGTAGTATACGGTATCTGCGTCACTTCTATGCAGTTGGACGCCTTGTCGTAGTTGTACTTGGCGCGCACCTTTATACTGCCGCGCCCCGTCTCGTAGACCTTGCTGAGCTCCTCCTCGTCGTACAGGAGGAAGCCTCCGCCCGGGAAGTCGGGTCCCTTGAGCGTGCTGAGGATATCGTGGTCGGGATTCTTCATCAGCGCTATCGTGGTCTCGCATATCTCCGCGAGGTTGAACGGGCAGACGTTGCTCGCCATTGATACGGCGATACCCGTATTCGAGTTCACGAGCACAGTCGGGAAGGTCGCGGGGAGCAGGGTGGGCTCCTGCATGGTATTATCGTAGTTGGGGACGAAATCGACGGTGTCGTGGTCGATGTCGCGGAAGAGCTCGTTGCATATCTTCTCGAGCTTTACCTCGGTGTATCGGGCAGCGGCGAAGCGCGTCTTGCTCGAATACTGCTTGCCGAAGTTGCCCTTGCTGTCGACGTAGGGGTGGAGAAGCGACTCGTTTCCGCGCGTGAGACGCACCATAGTCTCGTATATTGCCTGGTCGCCGTGGGGGTTGAGCTTCATCGTCTCGCCGACGACGTTTGCGGACTTCGAGCGCTCCTTCTCGGGCGAGAGCAGTCCGCGCTTGTACATCATGTACAGGAGCTTGCGGTGCGAGGGCTTGAAGCCGTCTATCTCGGGCAGGGCTCGCGATACGATAACGCTCATCGCGTAGGGCATATAGTTGCTTTTCAGTACGTCGGAGATGTGCTGGTCGACTACGCTGCCCGAGCCCTCTATATACGCCTCGTGCTTGAAGACGGGCGCCTTGTCGGAAGTATCTTTTTTTCTTGCCATTTTCTTCTCCTTTTAGCTTATGTCCGCGAGGTCGAGGTAGTCTGCGCCGTATTCGGAGATGTAGTCCTTGCGTCCCTGCAGGTCGTCGCCGAGGAGCATCTCGAATATCTCGGCGGAGTCCTTGATATCGTCGACCGTCACCTTGATGAGACGGCGGGTGTCGGGGTTCATAGTCGTAAGGCTCATCATGTCGGGCTCGTTCTCACCGAGACCCTTCGAGCGCTGTATCGTGTGCTTCTTGTCGCCGATGATATCGAGTATGCGCTGCTTCTCAGCCTCGGTGTAGGCGAAGTAGGTCTTGTCCTTTGTGTTTATCTCGAACAGCGGCGACTCCGCGATGTAGACGTAGCCCTCCTCGATGAGCTTCGGAGTGAGCCTGTAGAGCATCGTCAGTATCAGCGTGCGTATCTGGAAGCCGTCGACGTCGGCATCGGTACAGATGACTATCTTGTTCCAGCGGAAGTTGTTGATGTCGAAGGTCGAGAGCTCCTTGTTCGCCTTTGAGGTGACCTCGACTCCGCAGCCGAGCACCTTGATGAGGTCGGTGATTATCTCGCTCTTGAATATCTTCGTGTACTCCGCTTTAAGGCAGTTGAGTATCTTTCCGCGGACTGGGATAACAGCCTGAAATTCGGCATTTCTCGCCAGCTTTACGGAGCCGAGTGCCGAGTCGCCCTCCACGATGTATATCTCGCGGCGTGTGACGTCCTTGGTGCGGCAGTCCACGAACTTCTCGACCATGTTCGCGAGGTCGATAGTGCCCGTGAGCTTCTTCTTCATATTCTGACGGGTGCGCTCGGCGTTCTCGCGGCTGCGCTTGTTGAGCAGCACCTGCTCGGCTATTTTCTTGGCTTCGTCGGGGTTCTCGATGAAGTAGACCTCGAGCTGGTGGCGGAGGAACTCCGTCATCGCCTCGCGTATGAACTTGTTGGTGATAGCTTTCTTGGTCTGGTTCTCGTAGGAGGTCTGAGTCGAGAACGACGACGACACGAGCACGAGGCACTCGTCCACGTCCTCGTACTTTATCTTGCTCTCGTTCTTCTGATAGCCGTTCACCGACCTGATGTACGCGTCTATCTGTGCCGCAAATGCGCGCTTTACGGCGTCCTCGGGCGAGCCGCCGTGCTCGAGGAAGCTTGAGTTGTGGTAGTATTCCGTCTTCTTGACCTTGTTCGAGAACGTGAGCGCCACGTCGAACTTGACCTTGTATTCGGGTTTGTCCTCGCGGTCCTTACCGCGGCGCTCGGCAGTCCAGTGCTGTATCGTGGTGAGGGAGTTCTCGCCGACTATCTCGGTAACGTAGTCGGTGATGCCGTTCTCGTAGAAGAATTCCGTCTCATTGAAGCCGCCCGCCTCGTTCTCGGAGCGGAACACGAACAGGATATTCGGGTTCACGACTGCCTGACGCTTCAGGATATCGTGGAAGAACTCGTCGGATACGTTTATGTCCGTGAAGACCTCGAGGTCGGGACGCCAGCGGGTCTTGGTGCCCGTCTGCTTGCGCTTGGAGGGCTCCTTTTGCAGTCCGCCCACGTTGTCGCCCTTCTCGAAGTGGAGGCTGTACTTGAAGCCGTCGCGTATGACCTCGACGTCCATGAACTCGGACGAGAATTGCGTCGCGCACAGACCGAGTCCGTTCAGACCGAGCGAGAACTCGTAGCTGTCGCCGCTCGGGTCGTACTTGCCGCCCGCGTAGAGCTCGCAATAGACGAGCTCCCAGTTGTAGCGCTGCTCGGTGTTGTTGAAGTCGACGGGGCAGCCGCGTCCGAAGTCCTCGACCTCGATGTCGTGGTTGCGGAAGTGGGTTATCACTATCTTGCTGCCGAAGCCCGCTCTCGCCTCGTCGATGGAGTTGGAGATGACCTCGAAGATGGAGTGCTCGCAGCCGTCGAGACCGTCCGAGCCGAAAATTACCGCGGGGCGCTTTCTTACTCTGTCCGCACCCTTTAGCATGGTAATGCTGTCATTGCTGTAATCCTTCTTTTTTGCCATGATATCATTATGTCGGTGTGCACCGACGCTCCTTTCGTTGCTGATAAAAATAATCCTAATAATTATATCATATATTGCGGGATTTTGCAAGTGCTTTCATCAATATGCTGTGAAATTGCCGTCTCAGCGAAGCAAAAAGCGGCACCCGCTTCGTGAGCGGGCACCGCAGCTTATCAGTAGTTTATTTGCAGCACGTACATCTTGTCGTCGTAGGAGTAGCTGAGGGTGTAGCCGAGCTCGGCATAGCCCGAGAGGTCCCATATTTCCTGACCCTCGAACAGCCCGTCGACCGCGCTGCGGAAGCTTGCCTCGTCCGCGAACATTATCTCCGCGATGCCTGTGTCGGCATTTTCGGCGAGCACCCTTCCGACCTCCTCGGGGAAATATCCGCGCAGGTAGGCGTTTTTCATGACGAAATAGTTCCTGTCCATCGTGCTGCAGCGAGGCACGAAATACTGGGTATCGCCGAGCGTCCTCGTGCGGAGCAGCAGCTCGTCGTCTATCATGAAGTAGTTGTGGCGGAGCTTACTGCCGCCGTCGCCCTCGGCTTCGGGGTCGTCCCATGTGGCGTCGACCCAGTAGTACGCGCCGTCTATCTTCACGTAGTTCCACGCGTGGCTGCCGCGGTCGCTCTGACCCGTGCAGACTCCGCACTCTATGCCGAGACGCTGCATGATGAGGCTGAAAGCCTCTGCGTAGCCCTGACACACCGCGCTCCCGTCGACGAGGCAGCCGTAGGCATTGCCCCACAGCCCGTTGTAGTTGAGCCCGCGCTTTTCGGTGGCGTAGGCGGTGCTGCTCACGATGTAGTCGTGCACGAACAGCGCCTTGTCGTAGTCGCTGCTGCCCGCGGGTATCTGCGATATTACGCTGTCTGCGGCGGTGATGAGCTCGGTGTGCATGGTGCGGAGCTCGTCTGAGGAGTAGTCGTTGAGCGTCATGAAGTCTATCACCGTTGAATCGGAGGTAGAGGTCGTGGTGTAGCCGTTGAGCCAAAAATACTCGGGGTGGAAGTGCTGCAGCTTGCGGACGGCTTCGTCTATCGTATCCTGACTGAGCTTTGCGCTGTAATGCGTGAGGCTCTCGTACTCCGAGAGCGCGGAGGCTATCGTCTCGTACACGTCGTCGGAGGAATAGCTTACCTCGGCGGAGCTTTCGCGGCTCTCAGAAGAGCTGTAGTCAAAGGAACAGCCGCCGAGCTGAAGGCTCAGCAGAGCGGCTGAAATCATTGTGATGATAAGTCTTTTCATTTCGCGTCTCTCAGAAATTGATGTTTATCGCGAACATATTGTCCTCGCGGAAATATTTCATCGTATCGGGGTCGATGTTTGAAGCCTTGTATATCTTGCTGTCGTCGAAGAGGTCGTAGAGCGCGTCCTTGTAGGAGGCAAAGTCCGCGAACATGAACTCGCAGTGCTTCTTGTCGGAGCAGCTCTCAACGTAGGAGATGACCTCGTCCCTGTCGTAGGTCTTGAAGTATGCGCCGTTCTTGACGTAGTAGTTCTCGTCGATGGACGTGCACTCGGGGAAGTAGCCCTGCGTCCAGTCGATATTGCGCGAGCGCAGGAGCATATCGCTGTTTACAAGGAAGTATATATGCTCCGCCTGATAGCCTGTGGCGAGAGAGTCGAGGTCGTCCCACGTGGTGTCGACCCAGTAGTACTTGCCGTCGAGCTTTACGTAGTTCCATGCGTGATTCGAGCCCGTACAGATACCGCTCTCGATACCGAGCTTGTTCATTATGAGCGTGAACGACTCCGCATAGCCCTCGCATACGGCGCTGCCGTCCACGAGGCAGCCGTAGGTCGTGTGGCAGAGCCCCGCTTTATCGGCGTTTGCGCCTGCGTAGTCGTACGTGGTGTTGTCGGTTATGTAGTCGTGGACGTAGAGTATCTTGTCGTAGTCGCTGCCCGAGGGAGCATTCGCTACTATCTCGTTCACCTTCTCGTCGAGCTTTGCCGCCATATTCGGTATCTCTTCCACGTCAAGAGTGTCGAGGAAGCCGAGCTCGACCTTCGAGCCGTCGGTGACTGTTACAGCGGAATACCTCTTGCCGAGCCAGAATATCTCGGGGTGGTCGCTCGGCAGGTGCGCGAGCGCCTTTTTCACGTCCTGATTGGTTATGCGCGTGTGTACTATGCAGGTCGACTTGAACTGCGATATCTCGTCGCACATCTCGTGGTACCACTCGTTGGCGTTCATTTCCTCGCCTGTGATGGTGAGGTTGCTCGGCACCGTGTTGACGACGGGCTCTACAGGCTCCTTGATGTGCTCCTTTGTAGGTGCGGAGCAGCCCGCGAGCAGTACGAGTGAAGCGGATATTGCTGCGATGATACGTGATGTTCTCATAGTTTCTCTCCTAATTTACCCTTGCTATATTTGTTACATTTTCAGTCCGTCGAAGCTCTCGTCGAGTATCTTCGCAGAGCTGCGGAATTTCTCCTTCTCGTCCTCTGTGAGCGAGAGCTCGAGCACCTCCTTGACGCCGTTCCTGCCGATAATGCACGGAACGCCGATGAACACGCCGCGGCTGTCGTACTCGCCGCAGAGCTTCGCGGAGACGGTCAGCACGCTGTTCTCGTCGCCGAGTATGGCCTTGACTATCCTCGTGATAGCCATACCGATACCGTAGTAGGTCGCGCGCTTTGCCTCGATTATCTTGTACGCGGCAGTGCGCACCTGCTCCTCTATCTTATTCATATCGTCGGTGGTGTATGAGTTGCGCTCGTCGGCAAGTATCTCCGATACCTGCTTCGTCGCGAGCATTACCTGCGAGAGCGGCACGAATTCGCTGTCGCCGTGCTCGCCGATGACGTAGGCGTGGATATTCTTGGGGTCGACGGTGAAGTAGTCGCCGAGCAGATAGCGCAGACGCGCCGTGTCGAGCGATGTTCCCGTACCGATGACGCGCGACGCTCCGAAGCGCGAGAGCTCGTATGTGACGCGGGTCATGATGTCGACGGGGTTCGTCGCAACGAGGAATATGCCGTCAAAGCCCGACTTTACGACGGGAGTGATTATCGAGCGGAAGACCTCGGTATTGCGCTGGAGCAGGTCAAGACGCGTCTCGCCCTCCTTCTGCGCCACGCCTGCCGCGATGACGATGATGTCGGCGTCCTTGCAGTCGTGGTAGTCGCCCGCGTATATCTTCATATTCGACTTGGCGAACGCGAGACCGTGGTTGAGGTCCATAGCTTCGCCCATAGCCTTGTCCTTGTTCACGTCGACGAGGACGAGCTCATTGCAGATACCGCCCTGATTTACGAGCGCATATGCGAAGCTCATGCCAACCATTCCCGTGCCGATGAGGACAACTTTTCTTCTGTCGTTGTTCATAGTTTTACTCCTTTACAGTACATTGATTTAATTTTATACTATTTGTGCGTTTTTGTCAAGCTAATTATTGCTGATTATACAGGGACGCCGAGGGCGGCGTTCCCTACATAATAAGCTTTCCTGTAGGGGCAGACCCGTGTGTCCGCCCGAATTATTGAACGGTTTCCTGCGGGCGGATAATATCTGCCCCTACGTTCTGTTCTTTTTCAGCCCCGACTTTATTCCCGCCATTATCACCTCTCGGGCAGCTATCGCGCCCTCCTTCGAGAGCGGCGGCGTGTCGGGCAGGGGATACTCTATCTCGAGCCGCTCGTACTTTGGCTTCGCCATGTCGTGATACGGCAGCACGTCCAGCGCTTTCAGGTTTTTCAGCGTGGACAGGAACTCCCCGAGGCGGAAGAGCTCGTTGTGGCTGTCGGTGATGTTCGGGACTACCACGTGGCGTATCCATACGGGTATGTCAAGGTCGCGCAGGTGCTCCGCAAAGCGCAGTATATTGGCGTTTCCTATGCCTGTGAGTTCCCTGTGGGGCTCGCTGTCGATGTGCTTTATGTCGAGCATGACGAGGTCGGTGTACCTCAGCGCGGCGTCTATCTTTTCGCAGCTTTCGGGCGACCACACTCCCGCCGACGTGTCAAGGCAGGTGTGCACGCCCTTCGACTTCGCGAGCGCGAACAGCTCCGCGAGAAATTCGGGCTGTGCGAGCGGCTCGCCGCCTGTTGCGGTGATACCGCCCGATTTGAGGAACTCCTTGTAGGAGTCGTACTCGCGCATGAGCTCCTCCGCCGTGACCTCCCTGCCGCCGCCGAAGTCCCATGTATCGGGATTGTGGCAGTATCTGCACCTCAGCGGGCAGCCCTGAAAGAACACGACGAAGCGGATACCCGGTCCGTCGACGGTGCCGAAGCTCTCGGTCGAGTGTATGCGTCCCGTCATGCGAGCACCTCCCTTGCGCGGCATAGCAAAGCCTCGCGCTCGTTCGGGAGCTCGCCGTCTATCACGAGGTCGAGCAGCTCCCGCAGGCACTCGCCGACCTGCCTGCCCTCGGCTCCGAGCGACATTATGTCGTTGCCGTTGACGGCGAGGTCGCGCAGGCTCATGCACGCGCTCTCCTCTATGGAGCGCCGTCCGAGCTCCGCGCACTCGTCGAACCACGCATTCTCGGTCAGCACGAACTCATTCTTGGCGAGGTTGTCGGCTTTCTTGGCTTCGAGCAGGCGGAAGAAGTTGTCCTCGCCGAGCCGCGATATCAGGCGCTTTATCTGCTTCTCGGAGCTTATCTTGTCGCTGTGGCGCGCGATTATCGCGGACACGTCCGAGATGACGGCGTTCTCCCAGCGGAGCCGCCGCATTATGACCTCCGCCGCCTTCGCACTGACCTCGGCGTGCCCCTTGAAGTGACCGACGCCGTCCTCGTCGAGCGTGAACATCTGCGGCTTGCCGATGTCGTGGAAGAGCATTGCCGTGCGCACTGTCGGGTCGGGCGGAGCCGCCGCAACTGCGCGGACGATGTGCTCGTAGACGGTGTATTTGTGGTAGCGAGAGCGCTGCTCGAAGTCGAAGCAGGTGCGCAGCTCGGGTATCACCTGCGCGATGATGTCCCTGAATTTCAGTGCGACCTCGGCGAGATTTTCGCCCATTATCATTTTGGACAGCTCGTCGCGGCATCTCTCGCGGGAAATATTGTCAAGCAGCCCGCGGAGCTCCAGTGCCGCCGCGGAGGTGCGCTCCTCTATCTCAAAGCCGAGCGTCGACGCGAATCGCACCGCCCGCATTATGCGAAGGGCGTCCTCGCGGAATCGCTTCTCGGGGGCGCCGACACAGCGTATCACCCGCGCCGCGAGGTCATCGCGTCCGCCGAACGGGTCGTGCAGCTCGCCGCGGACGTCCATAGCCATCGCATTTACCGTGAAATCGCGGCGTGCGAGGTCCTCCTCCAGCGAGGCGGTGAAGCTCACGGAGTCGGGACGGCGCGAGTCGGTGTAGCTCCCGTCCACGCGGAATGTCGTGACCTCGAAGGGCATATCATTGTATATGACGGTGACTGTGCCGTGCTTCAGCCCCGTGGGAGCGACCTTCAGCTCCGAAAATACGCCCATTATCTGCTCGGGGATGGCGCTCGTGGTGATGTCGCAGTCGTTTACTTCGCGCCCGAGCAGAGCGTCCCTCACGCACCCGCCGACTATATACGCCTCAAAGCCCGCTGATTCGAGCTTTTTGAGGAGGTATGCGTATTCTTTTCCGTTTTTCATCTCGTCACCGCCTTGTCGATCGTTCTTATTATTATACCACATCGGGATAATAATAGCAAGCGCGGGCATTATAATACGGTAATATGGTGTTGCCGTATGGGCGGACCCGTGTGTCTGCCCGCACACAATGACATATCGGGGCGTCGGAGCGGAAACAAGCTTGTTCACATAAAATTAAGGAGTTCGGACGTTTTTTTGTTGACAATTCCGCGCAGGTGTGTTATAATAATGTAGTCGTAATGAAATGCGCAAAGGGGAGCTGTCTGTAGGGATAGCTCTTTTTCCGTTTATCGGCGAGAAAAATGAACAACGGTCAATTATTTTCTCGAAACCTATTGACAAATCAATAACGACGTGGTATAATACTGAGTATAAATGACCGATGGTCATTTTGCAAAGGAGGTACAGTATGGCATCCGAGGCAGTAAAAAGAATTCTCGAAGCCGAAGCCGAGGCTGACAGACGCTCTGCGGAGGCTCGCGCCAAGGCTGACGGCATCGTCACCGAAGCCGAGCGCAAGGCGTCCATCGCTGTTCAGAAGCGCCTGACCGACGCCAAGACGGAGACGGGCAGGCTCCGCGACGAAAACCGCCGTAGGCTCGAGGAATACACCAATAAAGCGGAGGAGGACTGCGCTGCGAAGCTCGCTGAGCTCGAAAAAACGGCGGCTTCCAACTCCGAGAAGGCTGTTGAAGCCATTATCAGCGGATATTTCAGCTGATTAAGCGAAAATATGTGAAGGAGGGTGATATGGCAGATGGCTAAGCTCAGAATGAAAAAAATAGAGCTGATCGCGCCCCTTACCGACAGTAAAAAGATCATCGAGCTGCTCCAGCGCCGCGGCGTCGTGGAGCTGTGCAGGACCGAGGACGAGGAGCTCGAGCAGACCAACGTCACGGCGGTCACGGGCTCGTTCGACAAGTTCCGCGCGACGGCTGTGCAGGCTCTCGATACGCTCGAGAAGTACGCGCCCGAGAAAGCGGCGCTGACCGATATGCTCGGCGGTCGCACCGAGGTCGAGAAGCACGACTTCGGCGAGCGTGCGGCTCAGCTCGAAAAGACGATGAATACCGCGAATGAGATACTGAAATGCGGCAGGACTATCGCCGACTGCGACTCCGAGCGCCAGCAGCTGATGATGAAGTGCGATACGCTCAGACCGTGGCTCGCGCTCGATGTGCCGCTGAATTTCCACGGCACCGACACCACGTCCGCATTCATCGGCACTGTCCCGTATCCGACGACGGCAGACGAGCTCGAGGCGAAGCTGCCCGAGGGTACGAGCGTGGAGGTCGTGAATGCGTCGAAGGAGCAGACGAACCTGTTCGTGCTCTGCTGCGACGACAAGGCGCAGGAGTGCGAGGAGGGGCTGCGAAAGCTAATGTTTGCGACGCTCGGCGAGAGCGAGAAGTTCACGCCCGCGGAGCTCACGGAGCAGCTCACGGGACGCTGTGAGGAACTCGAAAAGAAGCGCGATTCTGCGGAAAAGCGCATAGAGGAGCTCGCAGACTCGAGGAAAGACCTCAAATTCGCGGTCGACTACCTCACGATGAGGAAGGATAAGTACGACGCGCTCAACTCGCTCGGATTCACGGAGAGCACCTTCGTGCTCACGGGATTTATCCCCGAGAAGTACTGCGACAGCCTCCGCAGGGAGATAGAGGAAAAATACGTCGCGTATATCGAGTTCACCGACCCGAGCGAGGACGAGGAAGTCCCCGTATTGCTCGAAAACGGGCGGTTCTCGGCTCCGCTCGAGGGCATTACGCGAATGTACGCGATGCCGTCGAAGGGCGACGTCGACCCGACGCCCGTCATGGCGTTCTTCTACTACCTGCTGTTCGGCATGATGCTCTCGGACGCGGGCTACGGTCTCGTAATGGTCATCGGTACGATGATAGCGCTCAAGAAGTTCAAGCTCGAGGACAGCATGAGGAAGACCCTCACGATGTTCCGAAACTGCGGCGTTTCCACCGTTATATGGGGCGCGCTCTTCGGAAGCTGGTTCGGCGACATCGTTCAGGTCGTCGGCAAGCAGTTCTTCGATAAGGATATCGGCAGCATCGCCCTGTGGTTCCAGCCGCTCGACGACCCGATAAAGCTGCTGCTCTTCTCGTTCGGGATAGGTATTCTGCACCTCTTCCTCGGCGTGGCGGTGGCGTTCCATATGTCGTGGAAGGACGGGCGAAAGCTCGACGCCGTTTTCGACGCGGTGCCCATATACCTCATTATACTGGGCGTGGCTCCGCTCGGAGCGGGCATACTCACACAGGTGCCGCAGACACTCAAAACTATCGGCGCGTATATGCTCATCGCGGGCGTGGTACTGCTCGTGCTGACCGCGGGAAGAAGCTCCAAGAACATTTTCGGTAAGCTCTTCGGAGGTCTGTACGCGCTCTATAATACCGCCACGGGCTGGCTCAGCGACATACTCTCGTATTCGCGACTGCTCGCGCTCGGACTCGCTACGGGCTCTATCGCGAGCGTTATCAACCTCATCGGTACGATGCCCGAAAACAAAGTGATAAAGCTGGTCCTGCTGATAATTGTGTTCATTGTCGGACACACGGCGAACCTCGCGATAAACCTTCTCGGCGCCTACGTCCACACGGACAGATTGCAGTTCGTTGAGCTGTTCTCGAAGTTCTACACGGGCGGCGGCCGGGAATTTGAACCACTCACCGTAAACACCAAATATTTAAAATTCAAGGAGGAAAACTCAAATGACTAACGGACTTGTACTTGCTATCTTAGGAGCGGCTCTTGCCGCACTTCTCGCGGGAATCGGCTCTGCAAAGGGCGTAGGACTTGTTGGTGAGGCGGCTGCGGGCGTAGTCTCCGTCGACCCGTCCAAATTCAGCAAGGTGCTCATTCTCGAGCTTCTCCCCGGTACTCAGGGACTCTACGGACTCCTCACAGCTATCCTCATGCTCAGCCGCGTAGGCGTCATCGGCGGCAGCCCCGCTGAGCTCACTATGGCTCAGGGCTGGAGCTTCTTCATCGCGGCTCTCCCCATCGCGGTAGTAGGTCTTATCTCCGCTGTATTTCAGGGCAAGACCGCTGCTGCGGGCGTAGGCATCACAGCCAAGAAGCCCGAGCACAACGGCAAGGGTATCATCATGGCGGCTATGGTCGAGACATACGCTATCCTCGCTCTGCTCGTATCTATCCTTCTCACATACAACATCAGTATCTGAACACGGAGGTGCAGGATATGCCAGGAATCGACGAGATACTGAACATTATCGACTCTCAGCAGAAGCAGACCGAAGAGAACCTCGTCTCCGCAGCAGAGCATAAGGCTTCCGCGATAATCTACGACGGAAACGAAAAAGCCGAGAAGGCTTATCAGGAGCATATAAAGAAGATGAGCGAGCAGCTCGCCCACGACTACGATAACGCCTGCTCGTCCGCGGACGCAGCGATGAAGCGGCGTATACTCTTGCGGAAGATAGCTCTCATCGACGAGACTATCGAGGCGGCGCTCGGCAAGCTCGATAAGCTCCCTGACAGCGAATACTTCGCGGTCATCGGGAAGCTCGCGGCAAAGAGGCTCAGAGCAGGGGATGGCGTGCTCTCCCTCAGCAAGAGAGACCTCGGCCGCGTGCCCGACTCCTTCATGAAGGAGCTGTCGGCGGCAGCTGTAAAGGCAGGCGGCAGCGTTAAGCTCGACACCGCGCCCGCCGACATCGAAAACGGCTTCATTCTCACATACGGTCTTATCTCCGAGAATTGCAGCTTCCGCGCCGTCGTCGAGGCGGAGCGCGAGGGCGTGAGAGATACTGCCGCAAGAGTTCTTTTCGGGCAGGTGGTCTGATGAGTACGACTAAATATGCAAATGCGGTCGCGGCTATTCGCGCTATGGAGAATTCACTCCTCAGCCGCAATGACCTCGACCAGCTCATAGCCTCCGCGACCAAGACGGAGCGCGATAACATCGTCGCCTCGAAGAGAGGCTCGGGTGCCGAGGAGCTCACGCTCGAGGGCGTGTGGGAGACCATACGCGCCTATGCTCCCGATTGCAGGGAGCTGGAGATTCTCCTCTACAGGAACGATTTCCATAACCTCAAGGCGGCGCTCAAGTCGATGATGGCGGGCAAGGAGCCGCAGGGCTACTACATCCGCCCGACAAATCTCGACCTCGACGTGCTCTATCCCGCGCTCTCCGCGAAGGAGTACGGGGAGCTGCCCGAGTATATCAGGGGGACGGCTTCCGAGGCGTATGAGCTGCTGACAAGGACGCTCGACGGTCAGCTCGCGGATTCGCTCGTGGACACCGCCTGCATGAAGGCTATGCAGGCTGCCGCGGACAGGTCGGGGAGCGATTTTATGAAGCGTTATGCGCAGCTCACCACGGTCTGCGCGGATATAAAGACGGCTTACAGGTGCTGCCGTATGAAGAAGCAGAAGGCTTTCATCGAGACTGCCATCTGCGGCAGCGGAGAGCTCGACAAGGACTCGCTGGTGCGCGCCTCGCTCGGAGGTACGGAGGGGCTGTTCAGCTGCCTCGAATCGACGAGCTTCGGCGACGCGGCAAAGCTCCTCGCGGAGTCTCCCGCGGCGTTTGAGAAGTGGTGCGACGACGTCATCATGGAGCTCGCGGAAACTGCGCGTATGCAGGCTTTCGGCTCGGAGCCCCTCGCGGCGTACTACATCGCGGCAGAGGCTGAGCTCAAAAACCTGCGCATAATCAGCGTCTGCAAGGAGAGCGGCACCGACAGGGAAACGATAACGGAAAGGATGAGAAAGCTGTATGTCTGATACACATTACAAGACCGCCGTCATCGGCGACACTGCGAGCGTATCGGGCTTCGCGGCGCTCGGACTGTCCGTTTTCTGCGAGACCGACGGCACGCAGATATCGCGGCTCATAAACAGGCTCGCGGCGAACGATTTCGCCGTCATCTACATCACCGAGCCCGCCGCGGCTCTTGCAGCCGATACGATAAAAAAATACAGGAGCAGCAGGCTCCCGTCGATCGTGCTTATTCCCGCTATCGAGGGCAACACGGGCGACGGCATGAGAGCTCTGCACGAGGCAGTCGAAAAGGCTGTAGGCTCGGATATCCTTAACTGAGGAAGGAGAATCTGCTTTGGCAAGTATAGGAAATATAGTCAAGATCTCGGGACCTCTCGTTGTTGCGGAGGGCATGAGAGACGCCAATATGTTCGACGTTGTGCGCGTCAGCGAGAAGCGTCTCATCGGCGAGATAATCGAAATGCACGGCGACCGTGCCTCCATACAGGTTTACGAGGAGACCGCGGGTCTCGGTACGGGCGAATCCGTTGAGTCTACGGGCGAGCCCATGAGCGCCGAGCTCGGACCGGGTCTCATCGGCAGTATCTACGACGGCATACAGCGCCCACTCGACGATATCCGCAAGGTCTGCGGCAACAACCTCGCGCGCGGAGTCGAGGTGCCGTCGCTGAAAAGAGACAAGAAGTGGAAGTTCACGCCCGCGGTCAAGGTCGGCGACGAGGTCATCGGCGGCGACG
>JAUMVH010000239.1 GCA_030530245.1 Ruminococcus sp. | reverse complement strand
GCAGGGAATGCTCAAGCTCCTGCACCCGTTCATGCCGTTCATCACCGAGGAGATTTGGCAGGTGCTCAACAACGAAAAGTCTATGATAATCCTCGAGACATACCCGACCTACGACGCTTCCATCGACTTCACAGGCGAGGAGACAGCGTTCGAGAAGATAATCTCCGCGATAAAGGCAGTCCGCAACGTTCGCACCGAGATGAACGTACCGCCGTCGGTAAAGGCGAAGCTCCTCATTGAGACAGCGGAGCCCGAGCTGTTCAAGTCATGCGGCGTATTCTTCGAGAAGCTCGCCTCCGCTTCGACAGTCGAGGCAGGCGAGAGCCTTGCTCACGAGAACTGCGCGAACGCAGTAACCGACACTGCACGTATCTTCATTCCTATGGACGAGCTCGTTGACAGGGAGAAGGAGATAGCGCGTCTCGAGAAGGAGAAGGCGAAGGTTCAGAAGGATATCGACTTCCTCAGCAACAAGCTGAATAATCAGGGCTTTGTAGCTAAGGCTCCCGCTCAGCTCATCGAGGCTGAGAAGGCGAAGCTTGCAAAGGCTGAGGAGAAAATGGCTAAGATAGAGCAGTCTATCGCGGCATTCTGCAAATAATGTGTAGGGGCGGATATTATCCGCCCGCTATACTGCCGAACAGGTGAGACTTTATGAGCAGATTCATCATTCCTACAATAGAAACAGAGCGCCTTATCCTGCGTCCTCTAACAGTTGAGGACGCGGGTGAGGCTTTCGAGTGGACGGGCGACGAGCGCGTCTCAAAGTATATGATATATACGACGCACTCCGACATCTCGGTGACTAAGACATGGCTGGAATCGACTGCCGACCTTGAAAACGAGTACCTGTGGGGCTTCGTGCGCAAGAGCGACGGAAAGCTCATAGGCTCGGGCAGTATCAGATACAGGACTGACGAGGAGCGGTGGAGCTTCGGTTACAATATCCGCTATGACTGCTGGAATCAGGGCTACACCACCGAGGCTACCCTCCGCATGATGGACTATGTCCGCGAAAAGCACGGCGCGAAGCGCTTTGTCGCCGAGCACGCAGTCGGAAATCCCGCCTCGGGCAGAGTCATGGAAAAGTGCGGACTGCACTGCGTCGGAGAGTGCGAATACACGCGCCTTGACGGCACTCCCGTAAAAGGCATAGAATACGAGTTAAACGAAGGTGAAGAATAATGATAAAGCACATTGTAATGTTCAAGCTCAAAGATGCGGACGGACGCACCGAGTATGAGAACGCGCTCGAGGCTCAGAAGCGCTTCGAGAACGTCATCGCGAACGTCAGGGAGCTCAAAAGGGGAGAGGTAGTCATCAACTCGAAGGACGCTCCCGCAAGCAACTACACCATATCCCTGCTCTGCGACTTCGAGACTATCGACGACCTCAACGCGTATCAGGTTCACCCCGCACACGTTGAATTCGGCAAATTCATCGGTACGGTCAAGACTGACCGCGCCTGCATAGACTACGAATATTAAGATGTAGGGGACGGTGTCCCCGACGTCCCGTCTGTGGGCTGTCGGGGACGCCAGCCCCTACAATTATACAGACAGGTAGATATTATGGATATTAACGAAGCAATGTCATTCATCAACAGCTATACCAAGTCGGGCGGCAGGATAACCGACCTCTCCCGCGCACAGGAGCTCATGGAGCGCATCGGAAGTCCCGAAAAGCGGCTTAAATTCGTGCATATCGCAGGCACGAACGGCAAGGGCTCGACGCTCGAATACATCTCGAATGCGCTTATTATGTCGGGCTACAGGGTCGGGCAGTTCACCTCGCCGTTCATACTCCGCTACAACGACCGCATACGCATAAACGGCTGCGATATCGACGACTTATCACTCGCCGAGATAGCGGAGCAGGTTCACGAACGCGTCAGCGACCGTCCGTACTCGCAGTTCGAGATAACGATGGCGATAGCGTTTCTGTGGTTCGAGCGCGAGAAGTGCGACATCGTCGTCCTTGAAACGGGCATAGGCGGACTGCTCGACTGCACAAACGTGATACCTCCGCCACTTCTGTCGGTGATAACGTCGATATCGCTTGACCACACAGCTCTGCTCGGCGCCACGGTCGAGGAGATAGCCGCTCACAAGGCGGGCATAATCAAGGCGGGCTCGGCAGTAGTGCTCGCGGACGACAACCCCGACAGCGTCAAGGCTCTCGTGAAGGAGACGGCGGAGCAGGTCGGAGCGGAGCTGATACCGCTCGAGCCCTGCAAGCCCTACTCGGACGGCGGACTCTACGCGCCGTTCATGTACCGCGGGATAAAGCTCACGCCTGCGATGGCAGGACTTCATCAGAAGTACAACGCTCAGACCACGATAACAGCCTGTCTGTATCTGCGCGGCAAGGGCTTTGAGATAAGCGACGGCAATATCATAAAAACAGTCGAGACCACGCAGGTGCGCGCCCGTGTGCAATACATCGACGGCGAGCCGCCCGTCATCGTCGACGGCGGACACAACCCCGCGGGAGTGAATATGCTCTCGCTGATGATGATGTACCTGAGCACCCGCAACAAACGTATCTATACGGTAATGGGCATGGTCGACTCGAAGGATTACGTCGAGTGCGTGAAGACGATAGCGCGCCAATCGGACAAGCTCTACGCTGTCGACGGCTTTGCACCGAACAGCGTTCGCGCGGAGACATTGCAGGACATCGCCTCATTCTATACGGAGTCAGAAACATCGACCCTCACGGAGGCAGTCGAGTCTGCGAAGGAGCTCGCTCTCGAAAACGACGGCGTAGTTGTATTATGCGGCTCGCTCTATCTTGCGAGCGAGTACCTCAACGCATACGGAGGGCGTGAGTGGTGAGAAAAATCGATTCGCCTGTACTCTTGCTTTTGGTAGGAGCTTTCCTGTTGTATGGAGGGATAGACAATATCAAAAAATACGACGAACTGAAGAAGAAGTGTACTGCTCAGACGACGGGAAGAGTATTCTACGTCGAGAGAACCGGCTCGCGAAAAACGGGCAAATACGACGGCTATATCACATTTACCGTTGAGGAGCAGGATTATTCTGTCACCCTCGGCACGAAACGATACAGGTCACACAATAAAGATACAGTTGCTGTCGCATATGACCCCGCCGACCCGTCAATGAACTATTCTCCGACGATACCGCCGAATAGGGGGATCGTGGATTCCTTGCTCGGTTCATTTTCGATGTTATCCTTTTTCTCGTGGCTGCTGTATAAGATAAAAATAAAGCCTCGCGACGAGTAGTGATAATCCGCAAATTTACGTGCCAAAGCAGAAAAAAATACAGCGATATAACGAAAATCGCTTTAAATGAAAAAAGTTCATAAAGTCGCTTGCAAAAATTTGTATACAGTGATATAATTTATATGTACTGCGAAAGCAGAATTTTTAAAAGGAGGTTTTTTAACAATGGCGTTAAAAAATCAGTATCTCAAGGAATTATTAG
>JAUMVH010000238.1 GCA_030530245.1 Ruminococcus sp. | reverse complement strand
AATTATGTACAAAAGGCTTGACGTTTTGGTGATATTGTGGTAAAATAAACTATGTATGGGAGCGCTTCCGCTGCGGAGTGCTCCGAATAGTTGAAACGACAATATTATTGAGAGGAGAAAACCCAGATGTTCAAAAAACTCATATCGGGAGCGATGTCAGCGGCTGTAGCCGCAACGTGCCTGACATTCACGTCTCCCGCTGCTCCTGTCGGCGTAAGCGCTGCCTCGGAGCAGAACTACGCTGACGCGCTCGACAAGTCGCTGTTCTTTTACGAGGTACAGCAGTCAGGTCCGCTCCCCGAGTGGAACAGAGTCGAGTGGAAGTCCGATTCTGCGATGTCCGACGAGGTGCTCGGCGGCTGGTACGATGCGGGTGACCACGTAAAGTTCAACCTGCCTATGGCTTATTCGGCTTCGATGCTCGCGTGGGGAATCTATCAGTATCCCGACGGCGTTGAAAAAGCCGGTCTCACCGAGACATACATGAACAACCTCGAGTTCGTGCTCGATTACCTCGCGGACTGCGACAAGGGTTCCGAGGTCGTATATCAGGTCGGTATCGGTAAGCACGACCACACTTGGTGGGGACCTGTCGACCTCCTCGAGTACGGCATGGAGGACAACGGTCACACCGTCGCGGAGGCGCGCGAGGCTCTGAAGGCTTCCAAGGGCTGCGGCGCTGTATTCGGCGAGATGGCAGCTGCTCTCGCGGCGGGCTATGCTGCGAGCGAGGGACATATCTCCGCTTCAAAGCGCGCCGATTACCTCGACCACGCCAAGAATATATACAAGCTCGCAAAGGCTTCGCCCGACGACGACGTTTATAACAAGAGCGACGCTCAGGGCTTCTATCAGTCGAGCCACGTCTACGACCAGCTTATGTATGCCGCTAACTGGCTGTACATCGCTACGGGCGACAGCGCCTACCTTGACGACGCCAAGAGCTATCTCTCCAAGCTTCCGACTATGCTCGGTGAGGACTGCATCGCTTACGGCTGGGTACACTGCTGGGACGATAACACACAGGGCGCTATGCTGCTCTACGCGATAAATACGAATGATGCTGACGCTATAAAGCACGTCAAAAAGCACTGCGACCGCTGGGTCAACGGCGACGAGGCTAAAAAGATAAGCGGCGGTCTTCGCTGGCTGAGCAACTGGGGCTGCCTCAGATATGCCAATACTGCGGCATTCTGCGCTGCTGTTGCGAGCGATACAGTCCTCAAATCGGAGGCTTCGACCTACATGGATTTCGCTGAGACTCAGGTCAACTACGCGCTCGGCGACAATCCGCTCAATCAGAGCTATCTTATCGGCTACGGTGACAAGTACCCGCAGAATCCCCACCACCGTACCGCTCACGGCTCGTGGAAGAACTCTATGAAGGACCCCTCTCACACCCGTCATATCCTCTACGGAGCGCTCGTCGGCGGCCCTGCCGAGGACGGAAGCTACAAGGACGACCGCGAGGACTTCATCTGCAATGAGGTCGCTACCGACTATAACGCGGGCTTCACGGCTATGCTCTGCAAGATGATAGACAAGTACGGCGGCACCAAGGACCCGAGCTTCCCGCAGAAGGAGACTCACGACGGTCCCGAGTTCTACGTTGAGGTGCTCTCAAAGGGCGGCGATTCGAGCGGACAGACTATCAGCTTCAAGGTGACGAACCACTCAGCATGGCCCGCAAGAGTTCAGGACAACATTTCCTTCCGCTACTACATGGACCTCAGCGAGGTCATCTCCGCCGGTAAGAACCCCGAGGACCTCGTTATCCGCTGCGACCGTGACCAGTCAGCTATGTACGCGGATAAGGGCTACAAGACCGCTGAGATATCCAAGCCCAAGCAGTACAGCGGCAATATCTACTACATCGAAGTGAACCTCCCTGATGGTCGCGCTGTTCTGCCTATATCCGAGGGTCAGCAGCAGTGCGAGATACTCCTCGCGCTCGTTATGCCCGATTACGGCTCGGGCTGGGATTCCACCAATGACTTCTCCGCCAAGGACCTCGGCAAGACCGCAAAGGGCGCTGACGGTTCCGCTATCGGTGTTATAACGCCTTATGTCCCCGTTTACGTGAACGGCGAGCTCTACTACGGCGAGGAGCCCGACGGCACAAAGGCTGACGGCCTCGGCGGTACAGGCGGAAATGAGCCCACACCTACAACAACCAAAACTACAGCTTCCACTACAACTACGACCACTACTACAACGACAGAGAGCACCACGACTTCCTCGACTACGAAGGAGACTACCTCTACAACGACCGTCAGTTCATCGACCGAAACCACCACTACTGCTAAGAATGGCGGCACCAATACCGATGATGTTCTTTACGGTGATGCCAACGTAGACAAGAAGGTTACTATCGCCGACGCGGTAGCTATCCTCCAGCACCTCGGCAACAAGGACAAGTACGGTCTCAAGGCTCAGGGACTCGTGAACGCTGACGTTTACGACAACGGCGACGGCGTGACAGCTAAGGACGCTTATACTATCCAGCAGGTAGACTCGGGAGCCTATAAGGCTGAGGACCTGCCTGTATCCTACAAATAACAGTTGTTGAGCGACAATAACAAGCAAAAGAAACGGGGAGTATCAACTCCCCGTTTTTGGAATAAACTATCGGTAGAGCGCATATCCGTCCGCGGTCGATGACTTCACGAGCGCGACCTGACGCTCCAGTATGTCGGGCGATGTGACCCATTCGTCGCGTCCGCTCTCCCCTGCCCACTTGTCTTCCTTGCCGAGCTTGTACTCGGCGAGCCCTACGATAAGCGACACGCCGCTGTCAGCGGTGAGCTCCTCCCAGCGGCGGAGCGTCGGCTCGAACGGGCAGGTCTCGTTCTCGAAGCCGAAGTATATCTGCGGGACGATGTAGTCGCAGTAGGCGGTATCGGAGCTCCACAGCTCCGCGTCGGCGTAAAGCTTGTCGCGGTCGGCGGAGATGTTCCCCTGCGGGCTTATTCCGAATTTGTACCTGCTGCCGTGCGCGTGTACGGTGTCGCGGAGCGATCTCACCATCGCAGTGACGTTTTCCCGACGCCACTCGGCAAGGTCGGGAGCTCCGCTCGCGGCGAAAGCTTCCGCGTCGAATTCGGGAGCAGTCGTCGGGTAGAAGTAGTCGTCGATGTGTATGCCGTCGACCTCGTAATGCGCGAGTATCTCTTCGGCAGCGGAGCTCACGAGAGAGCGCACCTCATCGTATACGGGTACGAGGTACCAGCGCTCGCCTACGAGCTTTATATAGCCGCTTTCGGGCGAATCCGCCCATTTCTTCGCGATGAAGCTGTCAGGGAGCTGCGACATCTGCTCCTCGGTCTGCATACGGAGCGGGTTCAGCCACGCGTGCAGCGATATGCCGCGTGAATGTGCCTCCTCGAGTGCTATTGCGAGCGGGTCGTAGTCGCCGTCCCAGTAGGTGCCACGCGGGAAGATATCGGAGGCGTAGTAGGCGTCGC
>JAUMVH010000237.1 GCA_030530245.1 Ruminococcus sp. | reverse complement strand
AACTCTCTCATCAAGCACTATACACTTTCTGTCAGCAGTGATGCCGATGAACGTGAAAGCTATCGTATCAGGCGAGGTCTGAGAGTACGCAGTATCAAGAGCCGCAGAGAACAGCGTGAACTTGTGCTCTCGCGCCTGCTGAGCTGTGATGATATTGCTGTCGCGGCAGTCGAAAATGACGCCCGTTGCCTTGCCGCGTTGTCCGAGTATCTTGTTCTTGTAGAGTTTCGTTCCCTTCGGTGCTGCCGCCTTCTTGCGCTCGATGTCCTCGGGCGTGAGGCTGAGATTGTCGCGGAACGAGAAGAACCAGTATCGCCACCCTGGAGTAGCCTCTGCTTTGAGAAGCTCCTCCATTATCTCTTTTGGTACGTCTGCCACGTACTTGCGGAACGGTCGCGAACGATTGACGAACTCCTTGTATACGGGGAGTGTCGGGTCGTCAGGGTTGAGAGTCGCGAGCAGGTACTCGTTACGAGTTGATATCTCGCGGACAAACTCGATGTCGGCGGTGTTGATCTCGTCGATGTATACGCATCCGAACTGCGCTCCAAGTGCCATTTCCCACTTATCGCGGTTATCGTAGCCGAGGATATATATTATCTTCCCCTCAAACTTGATATGTGGGAGCTTGAAGTCCTTGTCGCCGTTGCCGCAGTAGACCGCATTGTGATGCAGGTCGAGGATACCGTTATCCTGCTGAATGATAGTCTCCTCAGCTTTACCAGTCGTCTTTGCGGCAATGGCGTGCAGCTTCTTCCCCGAAGCCGAGACCATTCGCATGAACTTGACTCCAGCTCCGACGGTCGTCTTACCTGACGCTGTGGTGCCCTCGAGGAATTCCGCGGTCACCCCCTTGGTGGTGTTTACGAAGTCGATGTATTTCTGCGAGAGCGGAAAGCTATTCCTCAAGCCCCTCACCGCCGATCTGATCCATAACGTCTGCGAGCTTCGGGGACGCGTTGACCTCAGCAGTCACCTTGACTGTGTACTCGCCTGTCATCTTGTTGAGCGTGTCTATAGCTCTGATGCGGTCGGCATCAAAGGTTCCGCCGCGAGCGATGTCCGAAAGCATAGCCTGACGTTCCTTTGCTGTCATTATGCGTTCGTCCTGAGCCTTATCGTTGAGATCGCGGATATACTCTGCAATGTTAGTATTTTTTAGTAATTTGCCTGCATTCTGCCCTGCAAACTTTTCCGAGTACCCAGCCTGCACAGCACTCCAAGCGGCATTACCGCTCTGAGCGTAGAGCTCGGCAAACTTCTTCTGTCTCGCATTCACGGTAACACCGTCCTTTCGCGTATAACAGAAATACCCCGACAACTGTCGAGGTACTTCCGTCTGAAAAAATTTAGGAGTATGAAAAAATGAAATACTCTTTGGTGCCCCGCCGCCGACGTGAACGACAGGCAGGACATAAGGAGAGTGGCGGTCGGAAGGGTGGAACCGACCGCTACAGAAACAAAAAAAGATGTGTAGAACAAAAGAAAGGAAACAACATGAAACCGCGGCGGAAAGGCGGAGGCAACTGCGGAAGGATGTCGCGACCGCAGTATAAAGCCATGCCTCTTATTTCCGCCTGCTTTCATACTACCATTGTACTCAGACCAAAAGGACATTTCAAGACATTTTGGTACAAAGTTTTTGTATTGCCTTCTTGACCTTTCCCTTGACTGTGTTCGGGTGATAGTTCATAATCTCGGCGGTCTGCTCTATGGTGTAGTAGAGTATATACCTGTTTATCAACACGGCTTCGAGGTCGTCATCGTGTAAGCTCCAGATAGCTTCGAGGGTCTCGCTCATAATGTTCGCGCACTCGACTCGGAGCTTTATTATACGCTCCTCGATTTCAGCAAGCCTCATAAGAGCGTTTTCCGTGCCGTTTTCAGCGCCGTCACTCTTGCCCTTGTCGTTACCCTCCCAGCTCGTTGAGAGCCCCTGTGCGCGTTCTCTGCACTGCTCTGCAAGCGTCTCGAGCGCCTTGGCTTTCTTGTCGGCGTAGAAGGCACGATTGAGCCAGTGCCGCATATTGAGTTCGTTCATTGTCATTTTTGTACCTCCACGTAGTAAATATCCTGATTAAGTCCGTGGCGCTTGATGTACGCGAGTGCTTCAAGTCGGTCGTGAAACTCAAGCACTCGGAACATCGAGATGTGTATGTATGCGCCTGTGATACCGTTGCGGATACGGAAGTGAGCTCCGGGAGGGTCACTGAACATCTTCATCGCTGTCCTCTCTTTCCGTTCTGCCCGCACAAAAAGCAAAGCACATCGACAGGAAGGTCACGCACGCGCCGAAGAGAGCTCCGGCAAAGAATATCGTCATATCAGTATTCACCTCGCAGTATCATATCTTGTGCGATTAATGCCATAGCGCAAGCGGTCTGGTGATGGCACTTCCAACATTGTGCGAATATCATTCCGCAGGAAGTTGACGCAAGACACCTTAATTCAAGTTCATACACTGTTTCCAATTTCAGCTCTCCTCCTGTTCTGCTTCTTCATAACTCGCACACTCGGCAGCTCCGTCGATATCAATACTCTCTAAGCCGCATATGCCGTTTGGTAGTATATGTGTGCAGTAATCACAACTGCATATTACATCAGTCATTTTCAATCCTCCTTTGGTGATTCCGGAAGTGGTTGCCAGTGAGTGACTTCCCAGTGAAGTACAGGGCAACTGACGTGTCCAATGTCATTGACTTTTAAGAACCAAAATTCTCCGTGTGCAAGTGCTCCAAGAAAATAACCATTCCCTTCGCCAGTCGTACTCCTCGCATAGCACAATACAAGCGTATTCTCGCTCGGAAGTCTATCCTTAACGCTTATCCACTTATTCACAGGCTGTACATCAGTGTCAGTTATAGCGTTATTATCATTCAAAGCATTCTCTAACGCCGTTGATAATACAGGCTTTAACATCTCCAACATCGTCTTTGATACGTTTGAGCCATTATGAGCACGTCCGCGACCTCGCTTATCAGATCGGACATCTTCTCGGCGTAGACCTCCGCTGAGCTGTCGGCAGCTCTCTCGACCTTGCAGACAGCCTTTATAGCTTCGGCGCACTCCTCAACGAATATCGCCCGCTGCTGCCCGAACGTGTAGCTCGCAGTGATACGCTCGAGCTTCTCGTTCGCGTTCTGCTGCCCTCGCAGCTCTTTGAGCTCAATATCATACTCTGATATCTGGCGGCACTCGTTCAGGTGCTTATCCTCGAGCTCGGATATCTCCTTCCTCAGTCTTTCGATGTATGCAATAATTTCGGGCTCGGTGAGCCATCTCCCATCAATGTACATTTTCTTTTCCTCCTTCATTCTTTTCAACGCCTTTTCAAAGGCTTCCGACTCATTGCAGGCGAGGTCTTTCGCCCAACGTTCAGCTTCGGTCATAGTTCGCCTCCGTTATCTTGATATATAGTCCTGGACGCTTAGCCCAGAACTTTTCGGTAATGCTGCTGTATACCTGCT
>JAUMVH010000236.1 GCA_030530245.1 Ruminococcus sp. | reverse complement strand
AAGAAATGCCCGAAGAATTCGCCTATCATTTTTTTCAAATCGTTCCTCACCTCCTGTTGAATACAAAATAAAATCCCGCAGGCAGTGACCTGCGAGATGTTGTAGCGAATAACTGCCTTTTTTAAATGCCTGCGGTACACTCGAAAGGCAATCCAGCCTTTCATATAGGTATCGGTCGCGGGGATAAACTTACGCTCCGAGCAAAGTAAGCGAGCTTGCGAGCGACTGCGCGAACCGCCAGCGGGGGCTCCCCGCCGAGCTTGCGAGCGACAACGCGAACCGCGCGCGCCCGCTCGGCGCTGTGTAAGCTGTACAAAATAGATGACAGTGCCGTAAGCGAAAGCAGAGTAAGCCTTCTGTAAAAAGTGAGCGAGCTTGCGAGCGGCAACGTGAACCGCGCGCGCCCGCTCGGCGTGGTGCCGCTGACCGGGGTCGAACCGGTACGGATTTTACTCCGAGGGATTTTAAGTCCCTTGTGTCTGCCTATTCCACCACAGCGGCACATCATTAACAGATAACATTATACCACTTTTGGCATATATTGTCAAGCATTTTTAACATAAAAGGAGCTGCCACGCGATGTGACAGCTCCCTGTTGAACTTTCTTTTGTTGATTCTTTTCTGATCTTCCGTGTTCGTGCGGAAACACCGTGTCAATTGTCGGCGGCGAGTTTGGCTTTGAGCCTTTCTATCTCTTGTATCATCGAGTTGTTGAATTCGATATCGTCGCTGATGTTCCGGTTCTCCCAGCCATTGAGGTCGGAGTTGAGTTTCTGTGTCAGCTCCAGGTTTTTGTTCTCATACTCCAAAAGCTGCTGATCGAGAGCCATCGTTTCCTTGGCGGCTTCGAGCTCCGCGAGAGCTTCGCGCTCCTTTTCTATCTCCTCGTTCGTCTTGCGGCGGTTGTAGGCATACTGGTTGAGCGGTACGCTTGTCAGCATTGTCTCGTCGCAATATACCTCAAGGTGATACTCGGGAGCATTGCCGTGCTCGTCGTACTCCGATTCGTCCGCGAGGTGCTCAAAGGCGTAGTATATGCTCAATCCGTAGAGCAGGTCGGGGTCGGACGGAGCCGCTATCGTGCTGATGGTCGAATCCGTGCGCGAGCTTGAGAGCTTTATCTCCTTGCTCTTGCGAAGCATAGCCATATCCACCGAGAAGTCGTTGAAATTGCCGACGAAGCCGTAGTTGTTCACATCTTCGTATGCAAAGCTTCCGCTCGGGAAGAGCTCGGTGCGGGTGAAGTTCGATCCCGTCTCCTTCGGGAGGGCAGAGGTGCCGTCGTAGTAGAGGGACTCCTCCCACATAGCCTGCCTGTCGGGGAGCGATATTATCTCGCCGCCGAACGCGGTGACCGTATCGTAGAAGTATTCCTCCGAGTAGCCCGTACCCTTGTGCCCGTAGAGCACTGATGTCGTAGTCCATACCGTTTTTCCGTCATACATGATGTAGCAGCCGTAGCTCTGATTTGCGACCGAAACAGCGTCGCCGTCCTTGTCGTGCAGGTACTCATTGTCCTTGTCGGGAGCGAAGTTGAGCGTGACAGCTGCGCCTGCGAAGTCGATGCTTCCGCTTCTTATCCGGGGCTCTTCGAGGTCGGCGTCGGTGAAGCTGTAGATGGACTTTGCCGCGGCGATGATGTTCTCCTCGCTGTACTCGCCGATGTACTCGACCGCGTAGACCTGTGCCGTGTCAAAGTTTGTGAACTGACCCGCGCCCGTCTCCCTGATGAAAATGCGCACCATCGCGTCCTCTTTGCCGCTGTCCTCGAACGGACAGCTGAAAAGCGGCGTTACCAGTACATCATTTTTGAGGTAGTATTCGAGCGGCACGTCGAGCTGCTGATACTGATGGAGCTCGGTCTCTGCGTCTATCTCCTCGACTATCTGCGTAAAATCGTGCTTCACGCCGCCGCCGAGGTTCGATAATATGTGTCTTACGATACCTGTTTTCGGCACGAATACGATACAAAGCACGACAGCTGCCGCCAGTGCAGCCCATCGCAGTATCTTACCGTGCTCGGGTCTGCCCGTCACGTTCTCAAGGTCGCTTACGGTGTATCCGCTTTCGGAAAAATTTGGGTCTTTTTCGGGAAAAGCACGCGCGGAGATCTTATCGAAGCAGTCAACTGAATCAGAAAGCTCGTTCATTTTGTCTTTCAGCACCTTTTCGAGGTCGCTGTTTCCGATATTCTCATTTTTCACTGTTAACACCTGCCTTTTCCTGTAAGATCGCCATTGCCTTTTGATACCTTGATTTAGCCGTAGATTCGGGGATATGCATTATCTCGGCTATCTCGCCGAACGTGAGGTCGCTGCAGCACTTCATTATCACTATCTGTCTCTGCTTTTTTGTCAGGTGCTTGAGCAGCTGGTTGATGAATATACTGTCCTCGACAGTTTTGTCCGCCTCTCCGTAGCTCTGGATGAAGAAGTTCTTGTACTCCCTCTCGTGGCGCCTGAGAAGCTCGTGAGCAACGTTCTGCGCAGTTTTGATGATATATCCTTTTCCGTTGCCCCTTTTCGGATTGAAGCCCGTTGCCTGCGTAAGGCGTATGAACGTCTCTATCACGCAGTCCTCAGCGAGCTGATAGTCGGAAGTGATACTGAACGCCACAGCGAACACACTTCCCTTGAACATTCGGTATAAGGTGCCGAGGCTTTCTTTTGAGCTTGCACATTCGATGATAAGTCGGTTGACTTCGCCGTATGCGCTGTTGTCGGTTTTATTGTGCGAAAAAATAGTCAAAACAGCTTCCACACCTCCATTGTACGTTTTTGGACCTGCTGTCATTTTCAGTCACTCCCTTCCGATATCAGTTATATATGTTCAGACGGGTCCCGCCGCAGCCTGTCAGCTGCGCTTTGAAAGCTTTCATATATAAGTGCATTTCAGGGGCAAAAAAGACGAAAAAAACCGAAAAATTTTTTGAAAAGTTGTTATCACATACTAACAAGCTTTATAAACGCCTGTTTTCAGGCATTTTCGGAGTTGACTGAAATTCGGAGCAGGCGAGGATTTTTGTTAACCTTGGTTAACAAACTGCCGTTCCTACCTATTATAATACCACAAAACATAGTGAATAGCAAATCCGAGCAAAAAAATATCGTCAGACTATTGACAAATGTGTAACAGTGTGATATACTAAACATATGAACAAGTGTTCATATGTTTAGGAGAGTGATTCTATGGAAAAAACCTATGATATCCGCAACCTCTGCTGCGCGCACTGCGGCAGCAAGATAGAGGAGGCTATAAATAAGCTCGGAGAAGTTGAGTCGGCGGTGCTGAACTATCAGATGAAGAGCCTCAGGGTCAAAGGCGAGCTCAGCGAGGAGCTGCTCGCACGCATGAACGAGATAGCGCGTGACATCGAGCCCGACGTCGAGATTGTAGCGTCCGCGGGCAGGAAGAAGCACGCTCATCATCATGACCATGACCACGAGCATGAGCACCACCACGACGAGCACTGTGACTGCGGTCATGACCACGAGCATG
>JAUMVH010000021.1 GCA_030530245.1 Ruminococcus sp. | reverse complement strand
ATGAGATATTCTCCGTGAACGCTCAGCCGTTCAAGGAAGCAAACCTACCTAAGACGATCGAAAAACTAAGATCACTCGGACTTGAAATTCCCTGCCTTACCTCGGGCGCCTGCCTTAAATTCAAGGATAAATTCGACGCCGTAAAGGAAGAGATAACAGCTTACGCTGAGCTCGCAAATAAGCTCGGCGCGTCATATATAAGAGTTCTCGGCGACCTCGAGCCTGCTCCGGGCGGTGAGGTCGATGACGAGTACGTAGCAGACTGCCTAAGAAAGCTCGTACCAGTTGCCGAGCAGAACAACGTGACTCTCCTCGTCGAGACGAACGGCGTTTACAGCGATACCGCACGTCTTGCGGAGCTCCTCAGAAGCGTGGGAAGCCGCAAGGTAGCCGCTCTGTGGGATATGCACCACCCCTACCGCTACAATAACGAGTCTCCCGAGACAACAGTTGCCAACCTCGGCGAGTTCATCAAGTACATACAGGTAAAGGACTCCGTAATGGGCGAGGACGGCAAGGTGCAGTACCGTATCATGGGCACAGGCGATATCCCCGTCAAGGAGATGATAGCTGCGCTCGATACTATCAACTACACGGGCTATATTTCGCTCGAGTGGGTAAAGCGCTGGGCTCCCGACCTCAGCGACGCTGGTATCGTTATACCTCAGTTCGCAGAGTATATGACTCCCTACAAGAGAAAGCACAAGCACCCGCTCCAGACGAGCAATAGGGGAGACGGTCAGTATCCGTGGCCGAAGGAGCGTATCCTCAATTACACCTTCCCCGATATCCTCGACCGTATCTGCGACCAGTTCCCTAACCAGTACGCTTTCCGCTATACTGAGCTGGACTATACACGTACATATCCCGAGTTCCGCGACGACGTTGACAACTTCGCCCGTGCTCTTATAGCCATGGGCGTAAAGAAGGGTGACCACGTTGCTATATGGGCGACGAACGTTCCCCAGTGGTATATCACCTTCTGGGCGACCACAAAGATAGGCGCTGTACTCGTTACCATGAACACTGAGTACCGTATCCACGAGGCTGAGTACCTGCTCCGTCAGTCCGATACCATGACCCTCGTTATGATTGACGGTATCAAGGATATCAAGTACGTTGACATCATCAAGGAGCTCTGCCCCGAGCTTGAGACCTGCGAGCCCGGTCAACTCCGCTCCGCAAAGCTGCCGTTCCTCAGAAACGTTATCACTATCGACTCCGAGAACCACGGCTGCTTCACTTGGGAGACCGCTCTCGCGCAGGGCAGAAAGGTCGCATACAGCGAGGTAGAGGCTGTCCGCAAGACAATTGATATCCACGATGTCTGCAATATGCAGTATACTTCGGGTACGACAGGCTTCCCCAAGGGCGTTATGCTCACGCATTATAATGTAGTAAACAACGGTAAGGCTATCGGAGACTGCATGGACCTCTCCACAGCCGACCGCATGATGATACAGGTGCCTATGTTCCACTGCTTCGGCATGGTGCTCGCTATGACTGCTTCCGTGACTCACGGTGTAACGATGTCGCCTATCCCGAGATTCAGCCCGAGAAAGGGTCTCGACTGTATCAACCGCGAGAAGATAACCTGCTTCCACGGCGTACCTACGATGTTTATCGCTATGCTCGGTCACGAGAACTTCGAGAAGACCGATTTCTCCTACATGAGAACAGGCATCATGGCAGGCTCGCCCTGTCCGATAAAGACGATGGAAGAGGTAATCGAGAAGATGCACATGAGCGAGATATGCATAACCTACGGTCAGACCGAGGCTTCTCCCGCTACTACCATGAGCAAGACCACCGACTCCATCGAACAGCGTGTTAACACGGTCGGCGGACCTATCTTCGGCGTTGAGTGCAAGATAGTTGACCCAGAGACAAATCAGGAGCTCCCCGACGATACCGACGGCGAGTTCGTAGCGCGCGGCTACAACATCATGAAGGGCTACTACAAGATGCCCGAGGCTACGGCTGCCGCTATCGACAGCGAGGGCTGGCTCCACACGGGCGACCTTGCGAGAAGGCGCTCAGTTGACGGCTACTTCAAGATAACAGGCCGTATCAAGGATATGATAATCCGCGGCGGCGAGAACATCTACCCCAAGGAGATAGAGGACTTCCTCTACACATATCCCAAGGTAAAGGACGTGCAGGTCATCGGCGTGCCCGACGAGGACTACGGCGAGGAGATAATGGCGTGCATTATCCTGCAGGACGGCGAGACTGCTACGGAGCAGGAGATAAAGGACTTCTGCCTCGCGCGTATGGCGAAGCACAAGTGCCCGAGGTACGTCGACTTCGTGGACGGCTTCCCGATGAATGCCGCAGGCAAGATACTCAAGTACAAGATGAGGGAGCAGGCTGTAGAGAAGCTCAAGCTCCACAACGCGGACAGTATCGTAACAGCATAAAAATAAAGCTGCCAAGTAATTGCTTGGCAGCTTTTGCGTCATACTCCGTATGTAGCTCTGTATTCGAGCATTTTGTCGAGGTATTCCTTTCCGGGAACAATATCGTTCTTTATCGCGTCGATGATGTCCTCCATCGTGACGATAGGGTAGACGGTCACGCCGAAGTCGCGCTTTACCTCCTGTACCGCGGAGAGCTCGCCCGTGCCCTTTTCCATGCGGTCGACGGTGATGACCATACCTGTAACGTTTACATCAGCCGCACCCTTGAGCTTGGGCATAGACTCGCGGAGCGCCTTGCCCGAGGTCATAACGTCGTCGATGATGATGACCTTCTCGCCGTCAACGAGCGTCTTGCCCACGAACATTCCACCCTCGCCGTGGTCCTTGGCTTCCTTGCGGTCGAAGCAGTAGTTCGCGTCGATACCGAATTTATTGCTGAGCGCCACAACTGCCGAAACAGCGAGCGGTATGCCCTTGTAGGCGGGTCCGAAGAGGGTATCGACGGGGATATTGTTGGCGTGTATGCACTCGGCATAGTATTCGCCGAGCTTGGCGAGCTGTGCGCCTGTCTTGTAGTTGCCGCAGTTGATGAAGTAAGGAGCCTTTCTGCCGCTCTTCAGCGTGAATTCGCCGAACGTGAGCACTCCGCACTCAACCATGAATTTGATAAAGCTTTCCTTGTAGGTCATTGGGTATACCTCCGATGATATATTTTGCCGCATTACTGCGGGGATAAACGTTTCAGAACACGTATCCGCACTCTGGACAGCGCGGGTAGTCGATATCGAGCTCGGCGCGGCACTCGGGACAGCTTTTCTTCGGGAGCTTGTCTATGCTGTCGTCGATATCGTAGTCGTAGTCCTTGGTGAAGCCGACCTGCCGCACACGGAAGAAAACTCCCGCAACGACGCCGCAGTCCTGACAGAAGAAGCCTGTAGTCTCGGACCTGTCGGCCTCGGCGACGAGCTTGTCGCCCTCGTACCACGAGATAGTCGGGTAGGCATAGCTGCTCATTGCTCCCACACCGTGGACTCCCACCACGAATTTGCCTATTTTCATGCGCTTGCCGCAGCTTCCGCAGATCATTCCGACACCTCCCGCCGATAACATATAATAAGTATAGCACAGAACGCAAAAAAATGCAACAATATAAATCCGAAAGGGGAGCGTATAAAAAAATATCCGCAGAATGTAAAAATGTACTTGAAAAAAATCTGCGGACAGGGTATAATAATAGGGTAATGCTTTTAGAACGGTGTGCCGCGTACCGAAAACGGGCAGCCTCATGGGGCTTGGAGTTAACATGGCTAAGAATCGTGTTGTACAGCGAAAATCAAAGAAAAAGAAGGATAAACCTTTTATAAGCTTTAACTTGGGAATGTTCATATTCCTGTTTTTATTCTCGTTTGCTGCCTGCTTTGTACTGTATATGGTCGCGGCAAACCTCAACAGCAGCTTCTTCGCGGACGAGTTCGGCACCTCGGAGCTTGTGACCGAGGATACCACCGACGAAAGCGAGCCTGCTTCCGACAGTGAGGTCAGCGAGGTAGAGATAGGAACGGCTCCCGATGGGCTGACCAATCCCGTGCCGCAGTCAGCGGCGATGGACGCGAGCTACCTCGAGGACTGCTGCCTCATCACGGACTCGACTCTGCTTGAGATGGCTGACTTTGGCAGCTTCAAGAAGGAGAACATCTTCGGAAGCTCTGAGCTCACGACCGCGAACTGCACCACAACGAAGGTGGACAGCAACTTCGGCAACGCTACGGTGTACGATATCATAAAGAACAAGAAGCCGAACACCGTGTACATCATGCTTGGAAATGACCTCGGGACCTCGACCACGGACGGTATGATAGCGAGCTATACCACGCTCGTGAACAATCTGCACGGCTCGCTCCCGACGCTTGATATCTACGTTATGCAGATACCGCCCGTCATCTATGACTCGGACGTAAAGTCAAACGAGAAGGTGAACGATTTCAATAACAGGCTCCTTGCGATGTGCAATACGATAGGCGTGCACTGCATTGACACCAACACCGCTCTCAAGAATGAGAGTGGGGCTCTCAAGGAAGAATACTGGTCGTATGATACTCTCGCGCTCTCAAAAGAGGCGTATGAGGCTGTCTGCGGTTACATACTGACACATACTGCATAATTTCAGATGCTCCGACCACAATATATAGTGGTCGGAGCTTTACGTTTTGTATACAAAAATAGAAATGGCGGTATATAGCCGAATTATGGATTTCACACTGATTTTATGTATATAATCGCCAGTTTTCCTCGACTTTCCACACTATCAATTTGCTATTACGTGCACTTGACTTTAGCTCTGCTATGTCTTATACTAATATACAGAGACAAAATAGGGGACACAACATATAGTATCAGGAGGTTAAGGAAATGATAATCCATATTATTAAAAGAGACGGCCGAAAAGTCCCTTTTAATATTGAGAAGATCGCCAACGCTATCTTCAAGGCTGCCCAGTCATGCGGCGGTACTGATTTCAGCGTGGCGATGGAAACTGCCGCGGATGTCTGCAAGCTTTACGAAGACGAGAATCCCGGCAAGGTTCCCACGGTTGAAGAGATCCAGGACCTCGTGGAGAAGACCCTCATCGAAAAGGGCCACGCAAAGACGGCTAAGGCTTACATTCTCTATCGTTACGAGCGCACACGCTCACGTGAGATGAAGACTAACCTGATGTGCGTACTCAACGAGCTGACCTTCAGCGCCGCCAAAGACAGCGACATTAAACGTGAGAACGCCAATATAGACGGCGATACCGCCATGGGCACGATGCTCAAGTACGGCTCGGTATCAGCCAAGGAGTACTACGGGATGTACGTCCTCGAGCCCAAACACGCAAAGGCTCACCGTGAGGGCGATATCCACATCCACGATCTCGATTTCTACACGCTCACCACTACCTGTACACAGATAGACCTCAAGAAGCTCTTCACCAATGGTTTTTCCACGGGTCACGGCTTCCTGAGAGAGCCTAACGATATATCGAGCTATTCTGCACTCGCTTGTATAGCGATACAGTCCAATCAGAACGATCAGCACGGCGGTCAGAGCGTACCCACGTTTGACTACGCTATGGCGGACGGTGTAAGAAAGACCTACGTCAGCCGCTATGTTGCGAACGTAGGCAGAGCGCTCCAGCTCCTCGCAGGCAAAGAGGACGGAAATGACATCGCCAAGGAGATAGAAAAGGAACTTCTTGAAAAGCATGAGCTCAAGCCTGTCCTTGCGAACGACAACGGATACAGCGAAAAAGAGCTCGAGCTCCTCCTCAAGTACACTGATGAGGACACAGCAAAGAAGATTCAGGAATTCTCCCGCAAGAACGCCGAGAAGGAGACCGACAGGGCTACATATCAGGCTATGGAGGCACTTATCCACAACCTAAACACCATGAACAGCCGTGCGGGTGCTCAGACTCCGTTCAGCTCGATAAACTACGGTACAGATACTACTCCCGAGGGAAGAATGGTCATCAAGAACGTTCTCCTCGCGCAGGAAGCGGGTCTCGGTAACGGCGAGACACCTATCTTCCCCATACATATATTCAAGATAAAGGACGGTATAAACTACAATCCCACCGATCCGAACTACGACTTATTCAAGCTCGCCTGCAGAGTTTCTGCAAAGCGACTGTTCCCTAACTTCTCTTTCATAGACGCTCCGTATAATCTCCAGTATTATAAGGAGGGCAATCCCGATACCGAGATAGCGTACATGGGCTGCCGTACAAGAGTTATCGGCAACAACTTCGACCCCTCGCGCGAGATAGTCACAGGCAGAGGAAACCTCAGCTTCACGTCTATCAACCTTCCGCGCCTCGCTATCAAGGCTGACCACAACGTCGGTCTGTTCTTCGATATGCTCGAGGATATGATGGACCTCGCTATCGACCAGCTCATGCACCGCTTCCGTATCCAGTGCCAGAAGCACGTAAGGAACTTCCCGTTCCTCATGGGTCAGGGCATATGGATAGATTCCGACAAGCTCGGTCCCGACGACGCAGTTGAGGAGGTGCTCAAGCACGGTACTCTCTCGGTCGGCTTCATCGGACTTGCGGAGACGCTCAAGGCGCTCATCGGCGCTCACCACGGTGAGAGCGAGGAGGCTCGCGAGCTCGGACTCGAAATAGTAGGAGCAATGCGCAAGCGCCTCGACGAGGAAGCAAAGCGCACGGGACTCAACTTCTCGTTGCTGGCAACCCCCGCAGAGGGACTCTCGGGACGCTTCGTCCGTATGGACGCCAAGAAGTACGGCGTTATCGAGGGCGTTACCGACCGCGACTACTACACAAACTCCTTCCACGTACCCGTTTACTATCCCATCAGCGCATTCGAGAAGATAAAGATAGAGGCACCTTATCATGCTCTCACGAACGCAGGTCACATCAGCTACATTGAGCTCGACGGCGACCCGCTCGAGAATCTTTCAGCCTTCGAGAAGATAGTTCGCTGCATGAAGGAGTCGGGTATCGGCTACGGCGCTATCAATCACCCCGTAGACCGCGACCCCTGCTGCGGATACACAGGTATCATCGGAGACGTGTGCCCGTGCTGCGGACGCAAGGAGCACTCCAACGACGTTGCGTTTGACCGCATCAGACGTATCACAGGCTACCTCGTAGGTACGCTCGACCGCTTCAACGACGGCAAGCGCGCCGAGGAGCACGACAGAGTAAAGCATAACGTTTAAGGTGATAAAATGGAACTCAGGATTGCGGGAACTGTCAACGATTCTATCGTTGACGGTCCCGGAATAAGATTTACGATATTCACGCAGGGCTGCCCTCACAACTGTAAGGGCTGCCACAATCCGCAGACCCATGACTTCAACGGTGGCGAAGTCACCGATACTGCGGAGCTGCTCGCTAAGGCGAAGGAGAATCCGCTGCTGGACGGCGTTACATTCAGCGGTGGTGAGCCCTTCTGTCAGGCTGAGGCACTTGCAGAGCTCGGGAAGCAGCTAAAGGCTCTCGGGCTGAACATAATCACGTATACAGGCTACACCTTCGAGCACCTCTATGAGCACCGCGCCGAGAATGGCTGGGGCAAGCTGCTCGGGGTCACCGACTACCTCATCGACGGACCCTTCATCCTTGAACAGAAGGATTGGGAGATAAAGTTCAGAGGCAGCCGCAATCAGCGGTATATCGACTGTCAGGAGAGTCTCAGGCAGGGCAGGGCAGTGGAGTGCGAACCGTAAACATAATAATAAAACCGTTATCGGAGCGATTCCGATAACGGTTTTTTATGTTATTCGTGCGGTACCGTCCCGGCTCATTTTCCTGAGCATGAAGTGGAAGACGATAGCTTCAATTGCAAAAGTGACCGACCACGATATCATGTACGACGAGTACAGCACCTCGAGCGAGTGATACTGCGGCATACGGAACACCGTATATATCCACAGTATGCGGAATCCGCACACTCCCGCCACGGTTATGAACATCGGCGCGACGCTGCTTCCGATACCGCGTAGCATACCCGTTGCCACGTCCATGATACCGCACAGGAAGTAGGGGAGACAGATGAATATCAGTCTTATCACGCCGTATTTTATAGCTTCGTCAGAGTCGGTGATGTATATCGAGAGCAGGGGACGCGAGAAAAGCACTGCAAGTCCCCCGAGTGAGACACCCGCTCCGAATGCGAGAGCAAGACACGCAAGCATTATCTTCCTGATACGGTCGAACTTACCTGCTCCGTGGTTCTGACCCGCGTAATTGAGTGCGGTCTGACTTACGGAGTTCATCGAGATATAGACGAATCCCTCGATGTTCTGAGCAGCGGCGTTGCCCGACATGACTACCGAGCCGAATGAGTTGACCGACGACTGTATGATAACGTTCGATATCGAGAACAGCGAGCCCTGTATCCCCGCGGGGAAGCCTATCCTCACGATTTTGAGAAGCTGCCGTCCGTATATGTGCATTTCCCTCAGTCTGAGCCTGCAAGCGTCCTCGCGCCTCATTAGTGCGAGTATTACGAGCACGGCTGAAAGCACCTGCGACATTGCCGTCGCGAGCGCGACTCCCGCCACGTCCATTTTCAGCACGATGACGAAGAATAGGTTCAGCAGCACGTTGACGAAGCCAGCTGCCGTGAGGAAGTACAGCGGCGACTTCGTATCGCCTGCCGCTCGAAGTATGGCGCCGCCGAAGTTGTAGAGCGTGCTTGCGATTATGCCCGAGAAATATATCCGCATATAGGTCGTCGAGAGCCCGATAACGTTTTCGGGAGTCCCCATGAGCGAGAGTATCCACCTCGCGCCCGCTATGCCGATCGCGGACAGCACCGCTCCGCATATGGCCGCGAGCGGGATCGCCGTATGTACGGTACGCCTTACGTCCTCGTCCTTGCCCGCGCCTATGCCGTGAGCGACGGTGACGCCTGCGCCTACCGATAGCCCGATGAACAGGTTCACGAGCAGGTTTATGACGGCTCCGCACGCACCGACTGCCGCAACGGATATGCTTCCGCAGAAGCGTCCGACCACGACGAGGTCGGCGGCGTTGAACAGAAGCTGAAGCACGCCCGTGAGTATTATCGGGATAGTATAAGCTATAAGTCCCTTCAGAAGCGGTCCTTCCGTGAGGTCCGCCGTATTCCTGCGCACCGCAGGTCACTCCCTTCACATTTCGTATCAATATATTATATTCCTCCCCGAGCCGTTTGTCAATAGATAAAATATGAACCCTTTCCAATAATGGCGACCCGTTAATTGTGACAGAACGGAAAAATTTTTCAAATAACTATGGACAAACCGAAAATAATGGTGTATAATATTTAGGTATATGAAATTTTTTCACACACGGAGGCTAATCGAAATGAATAATTTAAGAAAACTTGCGGCGGCAGGTATGTCGGTCGCACTTTCTGCGTCTATGATAGGCTGTACGCCCGCTATCGGCGCAGGTTCGAGAAACGCTATGTCCGTTGACGGATACGACGTTCCCGCAGGACTTTTCATTTACTATACATTACAGGGCTACAGCGAGGCTTCGAGCCAGCTTCAGCAGAAGAACGGCACTGTTCCCACGGTGGACGACGTAAAGGGCGCAAACATCGAGGAGACCGATTCCACTGACTGGATACAGAACAAGGCTACAAAGTACTGCAAGGACTTCGTGGCAGTTCAAAGAGAGTTTGACCTCATCGGCGGCGAGCTTACCTCCGATGAAAAGAACGAGGCTGTTGATATGGCTGAGTATTACTACGCTCAGGACGCACGCCTTGCCGATAACGGTATCAGCATGGATACGATGAAGCTCATGGCTGAGAGCTCGTACAAGGAGCAGAAGATATTCGAGTATTACTACGGCTTCGAGGGCGAAAAGGGCTGCAGCGAGGAGGAGCTCAAGGAGTACTTCAACGACAACTTTGCGCGTGTGAAGTACGTATCCATAAGCCTTCTCGACTCCGAGGGCAACAAGGTCACAGCCGACCAGGAGAGGACGCTCCGCAAGAAGGCTGAGGACTACGCTCATCAGATAAACGACAAGTACAGAGAGATAGACAAGATGCACGAGGTCGACGCTGTACAGGAGGACTACGACGAGTACGTCGAGTCTCAGACAACTACTGCTGTTGAGCCCACTGTTATCGAGGAGACTACAACTACTGCGGTTGAGGAGACTACCGAGACTACAGAGTCCACGACAACTACTACCGACCCCTACGCAAACGAGCGTATCATTCAGAAGAACACGACTACAACAGCCTCCGAGGACAGCTCCGAGGATACGGAGACGACTGCTGTTGATACCGAGGACGCAGACTACAAGTTCAAGGAGTTCGTGTTCAATACGCTCGAGCTCGACAAGGCTACTGTTTACGACTACGACGACAGCACCATCTATGTAGTTATTCGCGGCGACCTCCACGAGCGTATGACCGAGGACGACTACTGGACAGAGAGCTACATCCAGTATCTCCAGTCGATGAGATATACCGAAGACTTCACCAAATATCTTGAGGAGAAGGCTGATGCGCTCTCACTCGAGAAGAACAAGTCAGCGTACAGACGCTACGCGCCCTTCAAGCTTGAGCTCGAAGCTGAGACATGATAAAAAAACGCAGGTCCGTTTGTGTACTACCCTTGGCAGAAAAAGCAGGCTACCGTGCCGTAAACTTACGTCACATTAAGGTAGCCTGCGAATCCGCCAAGGGGGGCACCCCTTGACCTGCGTTTTCTTTTATTCAAATTCGTATTCGCCCTTGTAGTTCTTCTTGAACTCGGTGTATACTTCCTCGAGAAGAGCGTCGTCCTCGACAGATACGAAATCGTCGTAGTCCTCATCGTCGCCCTCGATTATCTCGAGTATTACGATACCGTCGTCTTCCTCGTCAAAGGGGAGAAGTACCGCAAACACGCGCTCCTTGTACTCGACAGTGTCAAGTATCTCGAAGGAGACCTCGTTGCCGTCGTCGTCGGTGAGGGTTATATAGTTTTCGTCGTCCTCAAGCTCTTCGTTGTTGTTCTCAATAATATCGCTCATGATATGACCTCCTTACAGGTTTGATAATATTATTATACATATTTTACGGGATTTGTCAATGCCTGTGCGAGGCAGGCGAGGGGAGAGGGGAGTCCCCTATTTTTTGCCGCTTTTGTCGGATTTGACGTTTGCGAGCGGATTGCTCTCCACGGCGCTTCTCACGTTGTCGTCGCTGAGGTGGGTGTATATTTCGGTCGTGGAAACGCTCGCGTGTCCGAGGAGCTCCTTCAGCGTGAGAACATCGGCGTCGCCGTACTGATACATCAGCGTAGCCGCCGTATGACGGAGCTTATGCGTGGTTATGCCTTTGCCGTCGAGACCCGCTTCACGCAGCGAGTTTTCAACGATTTGCTGCACGCGGCGCTTGGAGATACGCTTGTTCTGATTGCTGATGAACAGCGCAGGCTCAGCCGCGGCTTTTTTATTGGCAGTCCTGTCCTCGAGGTAGCTGTTCAGTGCGTCGATACACGCGGAATTGAGATAAACCATACGCTCCTTATTGCCCTTGCCGAGGACTTTCATGCGTTTTTCGGTGAAGTCGATGTCCTTGATGTCAATGCAGACGAGCTCGCTCAGACGCATGCCGCAATTCATGAAAAGAGTCAGTATACAATAGTCTCTCTTTGAATCAGCACTGTCAGATGAAGCAAGTAATTTAAGGCTGTCATTGAGAGAGAGAAATTTTGGTAGTTTGGGCTTCGGGACTGGTATTTCGATATCTGCTGTTGGGTCTTCGGGAATTACATTTACAACTTTATTCAAGTATTTAAAAAAACTGCGCAGAGAAGACAGCTTGCGATAACGAGCTCTATCGGCATTCTGACGTTCATCGGCGGTATAGAAAATAAAGTTGTAGATGTCTGATACTGTAACTTTTTTTATATCTTGGACAGTCATATGTGATATATCAATTTTTTCGATTATATCATCAGTATCGTGGTGTAAATTGTAGTAGTATTTGAGAAATAGCCTCGTATCGAGGTAATACTCCTGAATGGTGCGCTCCGAGAGCATTTTCACTACCTTGATGTGCACGAGATAATCGTTCAGGAACTCGGGGTTGCTGCTATTGTTATAATTTTTCATAAAATCCTCTTATCAAGCAAATATTCAAGCACAAGTGCTTCGCGCTCTATCAGCATTGCGTCGTAGTCAGCGTGGTCGTGTGTGCGGTTGACCTCGATAGCCTTGCTCGGGAGCACATATTCGAGCCGAAAGCCTTCTTCGAGCTCGTACTCATCAAGCGACTGAACGTCTACGGGCTCGTCAACCGTGCAGGTGTAATAGAAGTTTTCCTGTTCGAATATTTCATTCGGGTTCGTTCGGCTTCTCTGTACGCGCAGGACTGAACCGAGCTCCGTGACCGACTCAGGCACAACGCTCAGACCTGTTTCTTCGCTGACCTCACGAATAAGCGTTTGCAGGTGCGATTCGTTATTCTCAATTCCGCCGCCCGGGAATTTGTAGTAGTCATACTTTGCGCTGTATACCATCGCGACCCGTGAATCCCGCGCAATAACGGCTCTCACAGATGGACGCCTGAACCGCGGCATGGTATCATCGTAGTCTTTGAGGTCTATATTGATTATTCGTTCCATATCTGTATCCTCACTGAATCCTATCAAAAGTTGCACCAAACTTTGATTTGGTGCAACTTTATCTGTAACTTAGTATAGTATCATTGTAGCATTTTTTTCTATGTAATGCAAGCATTTCCCCTGTGGTGCCGGCAGGATTTTTCAATATGTGACCTCTGCACCGTCCGCTGACCGAGTTTTTGCGCATATTCCTTGACAAAGTACATTTAATATGGTATAATTAACTGAAATAATACTGTAAGGAATTCACTGCAATATGTGAGGATATCAGACCGTTGCTTTATGTGAATGAGCAGCGGCTTTTTTATATGAAAGGCGGAATCTCTCGTGAAAACAATCCATATCCGTACAAGCAAGCCTTATGACGTAATTATCGAGCGCGGCAGCATAGCAAAATGCGGCGAATACCTCTCTTCTGTCACCAAATCGAAAAAAGCTGCCATTATAACCGATGATATCGTCGGCAAACTCTATGCGGATACGGTCAGCGAGTCTCTGCGTTCGCGCGGGTTTGAGGTAGGAGTTTTCACATTTCCGAACGGTGAAGCCTCCAAGAATCTTGAAACATTAAGTAAAATTTACAACTATTTGTGCGAGTTCGGTATCACTCGCAGCGATGTGCTCATTGCACTCGGTGGCGGCGTTGTCGGGGACATAACAGGTCTTGCGGCGGCGACCTTCCTGCGCGGAGTCGATTTCGTGCAGATCCCGACTACCCTGCTCGCTCAGGTAGATTCCTCGGTCGGAGGCAAAACTGCAATAGATATCGCAGGCGGAAAAAACCTCGTAGGTGCGTTCAAGCAGCCTATACTCGTGCTCTGCGACAGCAATACGCTGTCTACCCTGCCCGAGGCTGAGCTCGCGTGCGGTATGGCTGAGGCTATAAAGTGCGGAATGATTCGCGACAAGAAGCTTTTCGAGCTTATCGAGTCGCACGATATAAGCAGCGTTGACGAGGTCATCGACGACATCGTTTACGCGAGCGTCGACATCAAGCGCGACGTTGTCGAGCACGACGAGTTCGACAAGGGGGAGCGCTTTATTCTCAATTTCGGGCACACTCTCGGTCATGCGATCGAGGGCTGGCACAGTTACACGAACTATACTCACGGCATGGGAGTTGCCGCGGGAATGTGCATGATGACCGATAGATTCGGCTCTCCCGAGCTGGCGGGAAGACTGCGCAGATGTGTTACCGCGTACAAGCTTCCCACGGGTACGGAGGCTCCGATGGAGGAGCTCCTCCCCTTCTGCTCGGTTGACAAAAAGCGCGAGCTTGACTCCATAAGCTTTATTGTCTGCGAGGAGATCGGAAAAGCTGAAATAAGGCGCGTCAAGCTGGACGAGTTCTATCGTCTTATGGGGGTATGAAATGGATATACGTATAAGTCCCTCACGCCTTGCGGGAAGCGTTGATATACCCGCCTCCAAGAGCTGTGCTCACCGCGCGCTCATATGTGCCGCGCTCGCTGACGGCGTTTCTCGTATCAGCGGCGTGACCTCTTCCAAGGATATAGAGGCTACGATAAGCGCGATGACGGCGCTCGGAGCTTCGTTCAAAATGAACGGTCAGGATATAATAGTGAGAGGTATCGGCTCGGTAATTCCTGCTAACGCTGACATTGACTGCAACGAGAGCGGCTCCACGCTCCGATTCGTTATTCCTATAGCCGCAGCGCTCGGAGTTGACACAACTTTCCGCGGTAGAGGCAGGCTGCCCGAGCGCCCGATTGACATCTACAAGCGCGAGCTCAGCAAGAACGGCGTTCACTTTGAGACCGAGACTATGCCGTATCGGATAACAGGCAGGCTCAGCGGCGGCAGATTTGAGGTCGAGGGCAACGTTTCCTCGCAGTTCATCACGGGACTGCTCTTTGCGCTCCCGCTCGCGGACGGAGACTCCGAGATAATCCTCACATCGCACCTTGAATCACGTCCCTACGTCGATATCACGCTCGATATCCTCAAACGCTTCGGCATACAGATAACCGAGACCGAAAACGGCTTCACCATTCGTGGCGGACAGAAGTATGCTCCGCACGACGAGACCGTGGAGGGCGACTACTCGCAGGCGGCGTTCTTCTACGTCGCGAACGCTATGGGCTCGGCGGTAAACATAAATAATCTCAATCCTGAGAGCGTTCAGGGTGACAAGAGAATAGAAGATATTATCAACACTTCAGCAAAAAATGCAGAAATAATCGGATTTAACGAGGATTGTTCGGATATTCCCGACCTTGTGCCGATACTATCGGTGCTCGGTGCGTACGGCAGGGAGCGTTCCGTCATATACAACGCGGAAAGGCTCCGTATCAAGGAGAGCGACCGACTCGCGGCGTGTGCTGATATGCTCGGACGGCTCGGCGGCAAAGTCACCGTGACCTCCGACGGGCTCATCATCGAGCCGAGCGGCAGGCTCCGCGGCGGCGAGGTCGACTCATTCGGCGACCACCGTATCGTTATGGCGGCGGCTATCGCGGCTCTCGGAGCTGCGGGCGACGTCATTATCCACGGTGCGGAGGCGGCTGAAAAATCCTATCCCGACTTCTTCAGAGATTACACTTTACTTGGAGGTATTGCAAATGTCATCGATATGGAATAACAGGCTCTCTGTATCGTTCTTCGGCGAAGCCGAGGGTCCTGCTATAGGCGTAACAATAGATAACCTGCCTCCCGGAGAGTTCATAGACCCCGAAGAGATCCGCCGCTTTATGGAGCGCAGAACGCCTGATTCCTACAGGGACGCGAACGCACGCAGAGCTCCCCTGCCCCGTATAATGTCGGGTATCTCGGGCGACCGTACTACAGGCGGTCCGCTCTGTGCGTTCATTCAGAACGTTGACAGACGTCCCAAGGAGGAGCGCAGGGACGGTCTCACGGACCTCACACGCGTTGGAAATGCCGATTATACGGGAGCTGTACGCTTCCGCGGCTATAACGACGTCATGGACAGAAGCTCGCGTGCCGAGAAGCTCACCGCTCCCCTCTGCTTTGCGGGAGCTGTATGCGCTCAGATTCTCGAGCGCCGCGGCATTTTTACGGGTGCTCACGTTGCTCGGATACACAACATCAAGGACAACCCCTTCGACAAGGTCAAGCTCGACCGCGACGCTGTTGTGAGCGTCAGATACAAGGGCTTTCCCGTCATCAACGACCGCAAGGGCTGGCTCATGCTCGAGGATATAACCAAGGCAAAGGAGGCGGGCGAATCGCTCGGCGGCATTATCGAGTGCGCCGCAGTGAACGTTCCCGCGGGCGTCGGTTCGCCGATATTCGACGGTCTCGAGAACAATATCGCTCAGCTCATATTCGGTATCCCGTCCGTCAAGGGACTCGAATTCGGCGCGGGCTTCAGCACCGCTAAGATGGTCGGCAGTCAGAACAACGACGATTTCTACGTCGACGAGCACGGTCATGTAGTTACTCGTACAAACAATCACGGCGGTATCCTCGGAGGCATTTCCTCGGGTATGCCCATAATCCTCAACGTCGCCTTCAAGCCTGTTCAGAACGAGGGCAGCGGCGGTCTCGGCGATACGTGTATCGTTCCCAAGGCTGTACCGTGCGTGGAAGCTGCTGTGAATATCGCACTTCTCTCGAATATGCTCGATTACCCGAGCTTCTGCTGAGGTGATACAATGCACGACGAAAACATCTTCAAAATGTCGGAAATGGCTGACACCGAGATAAAGGACGTTCCTACGCTGAATATCCTCATCTGTTACTTGCTCTACAAGATAGGCAAGCCTGTCAGCGTCGAGCACCTGTATGACATCGTCATCAATACGGGTGTGATAAACTACTTCTACTATCAGGACTCCATCGACTATCTGCTTACCAACGGGCTGATCACCGAGGAGCAGGACGACAAGGGCGTGAGCTGCTACGTGCTTCAGCCGAAGGGCTCTGCCTGCGCAAAGGAGCTCAAGTCCTTCGCTCCCAAGGCATACCGCGACAAGCTCGTGCTCGCTGCTCTGCGCTACTTCGCGAGGCTCAAATACGAGCAGGAGATAAAGATAGAGTACATCGAGCTCGAGAACGGCGTATACACGCGTATCCGCTGTCTCGACGTGAAGAACGACCTCATGGACCTCAAGCTCTTCGCTCCCGATATGGGTCAGGCGAAGCTCATAGGCGAGAAGGTCATGCTCAATCCTGCGGGCTTCTACGGAAAAGTCATCGAGCTCGCGCTCTCCAACGAGGAGGACCCGTATGACCTCAGCGACAATTAACGCGGCAGCTGTGTCTCCCCTGCCGACATGGCTCGTGGTAGTGCTGTGCGTGGTCATATTCGTGGCTGTATCGGTGGTGACGGGCTACGTTACCTACAAGTACCGCATAAAAAGCTCAAAAGGAGTGCAGGAGGACGATGATACCGAATCTGATAAATAACATATATACCGACGGTCTGCACCGGGACACTGCGCTGTATGAGGACTCGCACTTCATGGCGTTCTTACAGCCGTATGCGGTCGACGAGAGGATCGAGGAATACCGCGAGGAGGCGCTCGCACTCGCCGAGAATGAGCCGTGCGACAGGATAGTCATCTACGCTGTCCTCGAATACGACGAGGAAAGAGGGACTCTCATTTCCGCCGACCTTATGTGCAGGAGCGTTCCCTATGAGAAATACGTTGAACTGGCGTTAAAGCTGATAAGCAGCTGTCGCCTTTTCTTTTTCAGAGGCAGAAAGGAGATAATCGATGATTAGAAAGCAAGCGCTGTCCGCGCTCCTGTCTGCGGCACTTATTTGCTCTGCGGGAGCCTACGGGACTGCAAATGCCGCTGATACGACAGCTCATACCGTAACGGTCTACGACTTTGATGGCAAGGTCATGGCGACACTGTCCGTAAATGACGGAGCCGCGCTCGACCTCAGCGGCGTGGACACGTCAAAGCTCGAGCAGCACCTCAACGTCTACACGCAGATAGGCTTCAGCTCGTGGAGCTCCTATCCCGCGAAGATAACCGCCGATACCTCCGTGTATGCGCTGTACAAGAAGATGACCATTTCCCTCGACAGCAAGCCGAAGAAGACGGAGTATTACTCCAAGGAGGGCAATATCGACCTCGGCGGGCTCAGGGTCACTATCACAGTGAACAAGCAGCTACCCGAAAAGGACGAGCAGGGCAAGTTCAAGGTGGAAAATGAGGTCATAAACATCGAATCCAAGTGCACGACTGTTCCCGCGACGCTCAGCGAGGCTTTCGCGGCGGGCAAGTCCGCACAGGTGAAGGTCTACCCCATCGACAGCGAGAAGGAGATACTCACCTACGATATCAGCTATTTCCCCGAGATAGGCGACGTAGATATGAACGGAGCTGTCAATGCTTCCGATGCGTCCGAAATACTCAAATTCTACTCGCTCGTATCGACGGGCGGTACTCCCGAGTATAAGGGTGATCAGCAGAAGCGTGCCGACATCGACAAAAACGGCAAGGTCGATTCCAACGATGCCTCTATCGTGCTGGTGTACTACTCCGCCGCCTCAACTGGACAGGATACCAACCTCGACAAGCTGCTCGCGGGCAAACAAAAATTGTGATTTTTTTGCTTTTGCTATTGCAATATATCGGAAAATGATGTATAATTATCCTGTAATGCTTTTTGGCAACTTTTATTAAGGAGAATGATAAAAATGTACAACGACCTTATGGATTCTATCGGATTCGTTTCGCAGTATGACCCTGCCGTAGGTGAGGCTATGGGCAAGGAGCTTGCACGTCAGCAGAGAAATCTCGAGCTTATCGCAAGCGAGAATATAGTTTCCCCCGCAGTTATGGCTGCTATGGGAAGCGTCCTCACAAACAAATACGCTGAGGGCTACCCCGGAAAGCGCTACTACGGCGGATGTCAGTGCGTTGACGAGGTAGAGGCTATCGCTATACAGCGTGCCTGCGAGCTCTTCGGAGCTAAGTTCGCAAACGTTCAGCCCCACTCGGGAGCTCAGGCTAATACAGCTGCTTACTTCGCAGTTCTTCAGCCCGGCGACACCGTTCTCGGCATGAGCCTTGCAGACGGCGGACACCTCACACACGGCTCGCCCGTAAACCTCTCGGGCAAGTACTTCAACTTCGTTTCCTACGGTCTCGATGACGAGACAGAGATGATAAACTACGATACAGTTCAGGCTCTCGCTAACGAGCACAAGCCTAAGCTCATCGTTGCAGGCGCAAGCGCATATCCGAGAGCTATCGACTTCAAGCGTCTCCGCGAGATCGCTGATTCTGTAGGTGCTCTCCTCATGGTCGATATGGCTCACATCGCAGGTCTTGTTGCGGCAGGCTGCCACGAGTCCCCTGTCCCCTACGCTGACATCACTACCACAACTACTCACAAGACTCTCCGCGGACCTCGCGGCGGTCTTATCCTCACAAACGACGAGGCTCTCGCGAAGAAGATAAACTCCGCTATATTCCCCGGTACACAGGGCGGTCCTCTCATGCATACCATCGCCGCTAAGGCTGTATGCTTCGGCGAGGCTCTCAAGCCCGAGTTCAAGGACTATCAGAGACGTATCGTCGAGAACGCTAAGGCGCTCGCTGACGGTCTCGTAAAGAGAGGCTTCAACCTCGTTTCGGGCGGTACAGATAACCATCTCATGCTCGTTGACCTCCGCCCCTTCAATATCACAGGCAAGGAGCTCGAGCACAGACTTGACGAGGTTTACATCACAGTCAACAAGAACGCTATCCACAATGACCCTGAGAAGCCCTTCGTGACAAGCGGTATCCGTATCGGTACTCCCGCTGTTACAACGAGAGGTCTCGGCGTCGAGGAGATGGAGAAGATAGCTGAGTACATCTACCTCTGCGCTACCGATTTCGAGGCTAAGGCTGACGAGATACGCACTGGCGTGAACGCTATCTGCGAGAAGTTCCCGCTCTACAAGTAAGAATAACCGATAGGGACGGACAAGCTGTCCGTCCCTGTTTTTTGGAGGAGTTTATGTCGGAACGCGATATACAGAAGGAGATAACGGCTTCTGAAAACAAGACCTACGCGTATTTCAATTCCGTGCTTTGCAGTCTGGCGTCGGGTAATTTCCTGATTTTTGTTCTGTCCTGTATCGGTACGCTGATGCGTTCATCGAATATAGATGATGTGACAGGAATGCCCGTTGACCATGACTTCATGGACAGCGTTATACTATTTGGCTTTATTGCGTTCGTGTGCCTGATGTTGTCCGTATTCTTCGCGTGGAGATGGTTCAGGCGGATAAGAGCGCTTGAAAAGAAGTTTCCGACGGTCGCGATATCGCTCGTCGTCTATGTCGTTCTGATACCGATACTCGGCTATCTCTCATTACTGACATATGGGTTGATACTATGAAGATAAACTATATCCACGAGCCCACCGACCTCCAGTGCGGACAGGCTGTGCTCGCGATGATACTCGGTACTACTGCGGAGCAGATATGCATGCTCCTCGGCAACGACCGCGAGACTACCCTCGCAGAAATGAAGCGTGTACTGCGTGACGCGGGCTGTATTGTCTCAGACGAGCGGGTGCAGGTGCGGGACAGCTCCGAGCTACCGCCGCTGTGTATGCTCAGCCTCGAGACTCCGCGGTGCTGGCACTGGTCGCTATATTGCGACGGCACATTCTATGACCCCGAGCACGGCGTTATGGACGATTTTCCCGCCTCGAACCGACGCTACTACTGGAAGATACAAATGAAGGAGGCTGACTGATATGTCCGCGCCATTAGCTGAAAAGATTCGCCCGAAGTCGCTCGCTGACGTCGTCGGGCAGGAGCATATCCTCGCCGAGGGCAAGCCGCTGCGCCGTATCATCGAAAGCGGGACTGTCCCGAATATGATATTCTACGGACCCTCGGGAGTCGGCAAGACCACCGTTGCACGTATCATAGCCGAAAACTGTGGTATGTCGCTGTACAAGCTCAACGGTACGAACGCTTCACTCTCCGACATCAAGGACGTTGTCGCCGACATAGGCACCTTCGGCAGCGAGAACGGCATTCTCCTCTACCTCGACGAAATACAGTACCTCAACAAAAAGCAGCAGCAGAGCCTGCTCGAATATATCGAAAACGGCGATATAACGCTCATCGCGTCGACTACCGAGAACCCGTACTTCGCGGTATATAATGCCGTCATCAGCCGCAGCACCGTATTCGAGTTCAAGCCTGTTACTGCTGAACAGCTTATACCCGCGATACGCCGTGCCTTCGGCATTCTCGCCGAGGAGAACGGCTGTAGTATCGACGTTTCCGACGATGCCGTGATGAAGATAGCGTACAGCTGCGGCGGCGACGTCCGCAAGGCGATGAACACCGTGGAGCTCGCATTTGTATGCGGCGAGGAGACCGATGGAAAGCTCACTATTACCGCCGACTCGCTCGAAATCCTCGCTCAGCGCAGCAATATGCGCTACGACCGCGACGGCGACCAGCATTATGATATCCTTTCCGCGTTCCACAAGTCAGTACGCGGTTCGGACGAGAATGCCGCCCTCCACTATGCCGCCCGCCTTATCGAGGCTGGCGACATAATCTCCCTGTGC
>JAUMVH010000235.1 GCA_030530245.1 Ruminococcus sp. | reverse complement strand
ATGCTCTGTATCGCGAGCGAAGACGTGGGACTCGCCTACCCTATGGCTGTTCCGATAGTCAAGGCGTGCGTGGATTCGGCGCTGCAGCTCGGTCTGCCCGAGGCGAAGCTCCCTATTGCGGAGGCTATAATCCTAATGGCTACGGCTCCGAAGTCGAACAGCGCCTGCATGGCGATAGACGCTGCACTCGAGGACGTCAAGATGAGTGACGCACTTGACTTCCCGCGCCACCTCCAAAATAAGCACTTCGACGGCAAGGGCGCAGCTGTGGTCGGACAGCACTATCTCTATCCACATGATTTTCCGAATCACTATGTTCAGCAGCAGTACCTCCCTGACGCGCTCAAAGACCGAGTTTACTACGAATTCGGCGACAACAAGCAGGAGCAGGCTGCCCTCCGGTACAGGAGATCGCGGCTCGAAAAGCTCAAATAGACATGAAAAAGCCCCGAGAGACCTTCGGGGCTGTATTTCTATTCAATTGTCAGAATTAAGCGACTTTCATCACTTAGCTAAATTACCTGTTGGACTCACTCCTTCAGTTTAAATCTTGAATGAATACCTCATTTTCATAGTACATCATTCCTTCATTGAAGAATCAAGATCTTTAATTGTAATCAAGCAGTGTAAAGTTGTCACTCCATTGGACTATACCTCCAAAAGAATTATGGGACTTAAAATCGTCCGTATAGGTAACCTTTCGGTCATAAATCAACTTCTCATTGGACTCAACCTTTACAATAAGATTCTTGACAATATATCTAAAGACTTATCGTCGAAGTTTCAGGATAACCTGTATCCAAATCGAGCTAAGCCTGAAGCCGTATTTCTCTAATCAGCAATGCGTGCGCATCGTGTTCGGCAATGATTTGTAGCTTCAAAACTATGGAACAAGTCTCAAGGACCTATATTCCCTCTTTAACAGGACCGATCACTCCGCGAGCCCGCCGGCTTCACGCTGTGATACTATGCTTACTTCCATTGGACTCATACTCCTTTCCGCCATAAATAATCTACATTGAGGATTGCCCTCAGACCAAGTAGATTCGGCTTAGTAACCTTTACTGTTACTTCCCTTTCCTTGATTATATATTACCATACCCGTTGTAGAAAGTCAATAGTTTTCTTCAAGTTTTCACAAAAATATGATACATTTTGTATATTTGCACAAAACATAGTGTTCCACATCATCATTCTGACTAAATACTGTGAAGTTTTTATTTTCCACTTGAAAATATATACTATATAGTGTATAATGTTTATATCAAACAGGCTCATGCCAAGAAGGAGATAACTATGTCTGAAATGAACGAATACACCCCCGAGCTCTTCGAGCTCATAGATCAGGACGGTAACAAGAAGCAGTTCGAGCTCATTGATGCGGCTGAGATCCGAGGCGAGCAGTACTACGCCATGCTTCCCGCTGTCGAGGACGAGGACTTCCTCAATGCCGACTGCGACCTCATTATCCTCAAGTCCATCGACGAGGACGGCGAGGAGATACTCGCTTCCATCGACGACGAAGACGAGTTTGAAGTCGTTTCCGCGTTCTTCCTCGAGCGTATGGAGGAGGCTCTCAACGCCTTCGAGGACGACGAGGAAGATGATGAATGATTTCTTTGGATTTTCATAAAAAAGGTATTGATTTTTTGAAAAGTATATGATATAATATACATAGAGACAAAACTTCTGCCTTGTTCGAGAAAATATAGTTTTTTATAATCCAACACATTTTTTAAGGGAATTCGGCTCCGTGTGCGGACTGCAGACCTCCCGCTTGCGGAAGAAGGGAGCGAGAAGTACTCGGGCGTTTACCCACCTGCTGAGTGCGGGTTTTATTCGCTATATCACGGCAAGGCGGATACGAAAAAATCAGCGGCAAATCTCACGATTTGCCGCTTTTCTTTTAGCCTTCGGTCTTGCGCCTTATCATTATGCCAACGAGATCGGGTCCTATGCTCGAAGCCGTTACTCCGCCGATACGCGCTATCATCTCGGGCTTGCGGCCCGAGTGCTTCGTCAGCTCGCGCTCTATCTCCTTTATCGGTGCGACTTCGCTTCCGTAAACGAGAACGTAGGGAGTCTGCGGAGTCATCTTCTTCTCGACGTATTCGAGGAGCTTCGGGACGATGTTCTTCACGCCGCGTATCTTCTCGGCAGTGACAGCGTTGCCGTCCGCGAACTCGATGATGGGTCTCATTCCGAGCAGCTCGCCCGCGAATGCGCGTGCCTCCTCGATACTGCCCGACCTGCGTACGAATTTGAGGCTGTATGGTACGACGTATCCGCCGCCTACGTTGAACCAGTCACGTATGTATGCGACGAGCGCCTCTGCGGAGTCTCCGCGGCGAGCCTTCTTAGCCGCCTTCATCACGGGGTAGCCGTAGAACAGCGAGTAGCAGCGCGAGTCGAGGTTGAATATGCGCAGCTTGCCGTTCGCGTCCTTGTTCTCGGCGAAGAAGCGCTTGTTCGCCGAAACGGCGTTAGCGTAGGTCTTGGAGGCGATACTGCTCATGGATACGCAGATGATATCCGTGTAGCCGCCCTCATAAAGCTTGGTGTAGTACTGCACGAAGGTGTCCTCTGAAACAGGGATATGACGCGGGATATCCTCGGACATATTCATCATGCGGTAGAATTCCTCGGGAGATTTGTCGGTGTCCTTGTACATTTTACCGCTTATTTTGAGCTCGATAGGTATCACGAAGATACCAAGCTCGGCGACGACTTCTTTCGGGAGGTCGCAGCAGCTGTCGGTAAGTATTGCTGTCTTTGCCATATTCGTTTCTCCTTTACCAAGTATATTTTGTGAGCTTTCCCTCGCGGGAGAGGTCGGGATAGTCCCATTGCCTGAGCACCTCGTATACCGCGATAGCTACGGAATTTGACAGATTGAGGCTCCTGAGCTCGTTCCTCATAGGTATGCGGACGCACGAATCGGGATTGTCGCGCAGGAGCTCCTCGGGGAGTCCCCTGTCCTCGCGTCCGAAGACGAGGTAGCAGTTGTCGGGGTATTCCCGCTCGCTGTGGACACTTCGTCCCTTCGTTGTAAAATAGAAGAAATTGCCGTCGGGATTGCGCGCGAAAAAGTCCGCGAGACTGTCATAATATGTGATATCGAGCTTGTCCCAGTAGTCGAGCCCCGCGCGTTTGAGCTGCTTGTCCGTGACCTCGAAGCCGAGCGGGCGTACGAGGTGGAGCTTTGCTCCCGTAACGGCGCAGGTTCGGGAGATATTCCCTGTATTCTGCGGTATCTGAGGTTCTACGAGGACGATGTTAAGTTCATGCATTTTTGTGCCTCACGAATAAAGAAAGTGTTAAATCATAAAATAGATACGGCTGCAATGCAGCAAATCAATAAAAGGACTGAAATCAATGGATATGAAAGCCATCGTCAAGGGCATGACGGCGGGTGCGGCTGTAGGACTTGCCTACTATGCGATGTCGTCGGCGAGCCCGATGAAAAAACACAGCATCAAGCGCGACGCGGCGAAGACAATGCGCGCCGCCGAGAG
>JAUMVH010000234.1 GCA_030530245.1 Ruminococcus sp. | reverse complement strand
TTCGCGAGAAGTCCCGCGATGACATTTGCGCCGTCCTCCTTGTAGTGTCTCTTGTCGTCCATGTGGTACGCCGCCGCTGTGTTGTAGCCCACCTGATTGTAGTGGTTCACAGTGATGGAGTTGCAGTCGATGAACGGGATATTGTACTTCGCCGCGAGCTTCTTGTCCGCGTCGGTGTAGTTCGTGTAGCTGAGGTTGAACTTGCCGTTCGAGTAGTCCTTCAGGCTGGGCGTGTTCGACATCAGTATCGGAGTCGCGCCCTTTGCCAGCGTGTCCTTGATGAACGAGGTCATGTACCACTCGAATGAGCCCTGCGTCGGGTTGTCGACGTTGCCGCAGGTGGGAGCGTACCTGTCCGCATTGGTCGAGCCTGCGTCATTTATCGCGAACTGTATGATAACGAAGTCGCCCTGCTTGAGGCTGTCAGCTATCGTCGCAAATCTGCCCTCGTCGTAGAACTTCTTGGAGCTTCTGCCCGCTACGGCGTGGTTGTAGACGGAGACGTCCTCGGTGAAGTAGTTGCCGAGATAGTAGCCCCAGCCCTGTATCGGACCGCCGTTCTGCGCCTGCTTGGAGGCACTGTAGTACGAGCAGGTGGAGTCGCCCGCGAGGAATACCGCAGGCTTGCTGCCGTCAACGGTCTGCTGACCTGCGTTGGGGTCGTAGACCTCCGCTACGGGCTCGTCGGTGAGGATGAGCTCGATGTAGTCGAGGTTGGGAGCGCCGTCGCTCACCGCGGACTCGAGCTTGATAGTGTTGTCGCCTGCCTTGAGCGGGAGGACTATGCCTATCTCGCTCCATGTCTCCCAGCCGCCTGTGCCCTTGAAGGACTGCTGCCAGTAGGTCTGCGTATCGCCGTTTACGTAGATGTTCGCCTTGCGGTCGGCGTCGGAGCCGTTGGCAAAGCGGATATGTGTCATATATCTGCCTTCCTCGGCTATCTTCACGCTGAACGTGATATTGCTTCCGACAACGTTATTGAGGTTCACGTAGCCGATATTCTCGGAGCTTCCCATAGCCGCTTCGGTCTTGGTGTAGCCCGTGTGGTCGCTCTCAGCCAAGCCGTCGTCCCAGACCTGATCTACCGCGAAATACTTCGAGGGAAGTGTGGTCGTGGTAGTTGTTGTCGTAGTCGTTGTTGTCGCGATCGTGGTCGTCGTGGTAGCAGTTGCAGGAGGAGCTGTCGTCGCCCCAGCCGGAGCCTCCGGAAGCGTCTTTATACCTGCGTCGACCTGCTGGAGGAAGAGCGCATCGCTGCCGGTGATACCGGGTGTGCCGTCAACGTCGCCGTTAATCTTGCCCTGTGCTGTGAGTTCGTACTTGTCCTTGTTAGCTATGGACTGGAGGATAGCCACCGCGTCCGCAACCGAGACCTTTCCGTCGCAGTTGGCGTCGCCCATTACGACCTTGCTGCCGCTCGTTGTCGTTATGTCAGGAGCCGCTGTGGTCGTGGTCGTCGTTGTAGTTGTAGTAGTAGTGGTCGTGGTAGTTGTCTCGACAGGTGAAATCGCCGCAGGACGGTATGCCTCAAGGCAGGACATATAATTATCATGGAGCTGTCTGTCGATAAGCTTGCAGGTGCCGCGGTCGTAATGAAGATCAGTCGTATCCCACAGCATAGGACAGATACCCTTGCGCTTCAATGATTCCTCACAGACTGCCGACAGGTAGCGCCTTACGGATTCGGGCTCCTTATTTCGGGTGGGACAGCCGAATTCGCCGATTATTACGGGTATGCCCTTATCCACGAATGCAGGCAGGAGCATATCTATCTCCTTTCGGAGCTGAGCATACTCTGCGTCGGTGCCCCACGTATACGCTGACTTTCCCCAGTCGGCGTCCTCCTCGAGTATGGCAAAGGTCGAGGGAGAATAGTAGTGTACAGACACAGCGCATTTACCCGCAGGGTCATTCGGCATTACGAACAGCGGGTCGCACGTCAGGTCGATAGCCGTGTAATATCCCGAGATGAGCAGGTGACGCTTCGGGTTGTTTCCGCCCGAGGCTCTTACGAGGTCGACAAACGCCTGATTGACTTCGTTGCAATAACCGTAAGCACGGCTCTTATCTCCGTTCTGCGACCACTGGTTCCATATGTCGTTCCAGCCGAGGTCCTCGTTCTGGGACTCGAAAATGAGCTTATCGCCGTAGTCGGCAAATTCGTCGCAGAGCTGTGACCATATGGTGGTATACTTCTTCATCACGTTGTCGTGGTCGTTCGGCAGTTTTCCCATCCAGCCGCCGTCCCAGTGCTGATTAACGATAACGTACATATCGGTATCCAGCGCCCAGTCAATGACCTCGTGCACCCTTGCCATGTAATCGGCATTCACGGTGTACGTGCCATCGTCCTCCATAAGATTCGACCACGCGACAGGCACTCGCAGTGCGCCGAAGCCCTCGTCGGCATAGCCCTGTATCATCGCCTGCGTTATTGTGGGACTTCCCCACGCAGTCTCATATGAATTGGGTGTACCGTCGCCCCACTGCTTTATCCAGTCGCCGCTGGATTCAAAGGTGTTGCCGAGGTTGATGCCGATCCCCATATCCTCGACTATCTCCATCGTGGTCATATCCCGCATAGCTCCGTTATCGGCAGCGGTTACGCCCTGCGGAACAGCGCTGATGATTGAAATTGAGACAGCGGCTGCCGCTGAAAGGCTCAGCAATCTCTTGTGTAACATGATCATCCCTCCGTTTTAAATCGTCAAACTGTGTATAAATGCTCTCTGCAATTATATTGTAGATTATCAGCCTCAAAAACACAATGACAAAACGGATATGATTTATGACATATTTTATATTTTACTTAGCCTCTCCCGTTCGGAAGTTCTCTCTGAATTCCTTCGGAGCATAGCCCGATATCTTGCGGAATGTCCTGAAGAAATTCTCATAGGAATGGAAGCCGCAGCGGTCTGCTATCTCGGAAATGCCCATTTCGGTCGATTGCAGCAGTACCTTCGCCAGATTCATTCCGCTTATCATTACATCCTCCATACAGCTCACATTATATATCTTCTTATACAGCTTATGGAGCTGTGACTTGGAGGCGTGTATCATCCTTGACATCTGCTCCATGCTCCACTCTGCCCGCGGGTCTTCGTATATCTTTCGTCTGAGCTGTACTATCTCGGGATATTTCTGCTTTATACTTGTTGACTCCTCAGAGTGACGCGTCAGCACGCTGATACTGTACAGTACGCTTTGCAGTATGCACGAAAGCTCATGCTCGTATTTCTCCGTGCCCAAAGCACAGATGACACAGAGATTCATCACGCAGCCCGTCAGCGAGCCTGCATTCTCGATAGTCAATACTTCATCAAACGGAACATTGAACGAGCGCAGCAGCTGAGCGTCGTGCTCGTCGGCAGAGAAATGTATCCAGTCGAGCATCATACACTCCGATGTATAGATATGGTGCTCCATTCCCTTTGAAAGCACGATACTGTTCTTGTAATCCACCTCGAATTTTTTTCCGTTCACCTCTATTGTTGCGGGTGTATAGAAAGAATATATCATGAATTCCATTTCG